>CAZBPB010000045.1:0-2964 GCA_964493565.1 uncultured Pleurocapsa sp.
TTGGGTACAAAAACACAAACCATTTGACTTCTACATCCAAAATAGTATAATAATGATCAACGATAGTAGTGCCTGATTTTGAAGCTAATAATAGATCATACGGAGTCATTGAACTAGTAGGTGTTCCCAAAAGGCGTAAAGCTAGACTATTCAATGATTTAGAAGTGGTAGTACTTCGATGTGCTATCGCATTACGAATAGTATTGATGTCCTGCATTTCACTTATTAGCGCAGGAAGGATGTACTCGTATGGTACGCCATTCTCAATAAAATTAATTGCAAGTTTTCGGATTGTTGGTATATCACTCCAGTCCACAAATTTCAGTTTCGCTCCACGCAATAGATCATATGCGTGGTCTTTATCTTTCGGCGTTGCATAGCGGTTGACTTTTGTCCCAGTACTTGATGGTTCACCGAGCAAAAGAGCTATAAAGCTTTCTTCTAAATAAGTTTCCCACGCAATAAAAGTTCGCAAAAAGGCTGCTTCTGTCAAAATCGCTCTTACCATTGAGCTATGCACATAACTTGTACCAACGGTCTGGTGGGCATAGGTGATAAGTTGATTTGACTCGTTAATTGCCTTTCGGAAATCTGCGAGAAGAGTAGCAAGAGGCATCGCAATTAATCAACTCATTGAAACATAGCAGACGAAACAAAACGGGTTCGAAATATGCGCGCAGTACTGTCTGTTGTGGCTCGACGACTAAACTCAATGAAAGTGCGTTCTACATCATTAAGTAGCTCAGGTAGTTTATCGAACAATTCATCTATGTATTCCAGATTAATTCTGTAACGAGTATATTGAGACTCTATCAGTTGGTTTCGGGGAAATTCAAAATTGGGAAGACCAAATAACTGATGATAGATTGCTAGGAATAAACAATAAAATAACGATAGTCTTTTGAACTCACTATTTATTAGACCGTATCCAAATATTTGAGATATTAGGTTCATAACATTATCAAATTTGTTTTCCAAGTCCTCGAGGTGATATTCGAAGTTATTTTCGTATTTTTTATAATAATCTAGAATCTGCTTATCCGATTGTATGCCATTTAACATTGCGATATAAATGTCGGCTACTAGCCGTACGTCGGCCATTCTTACAGCTTTTTGCTGCGTCAAAATACCATTTTTTATCCAAAATGGGTAGTATTTGTGTGCAACATTATCACACAGCAGCTTGAATGGGCCAAAGAATTCGGCGTTTATTTTCTCCTGCCCATTCAGAGGTACAGAATAAGCATTGAGGCGACTAAAAACATCTAGCACTTCAGAGTCATTCATAGAAAGTAGATCGACAGAAATTTCATATTTCAGAATACTGGATTGAATGTATTCATCAATTTGTGGGAGTTGGCTAAAAAAGTAACCGCCATATGCCTTATTATGCTTTTTGCTGATAACGAAACCGTCTTTAACGTAAGCAAGAATTGTTCGAAGCCTTTGTTGCCCATCAACTACCTCTCGCATTGTCACCTTTGTTGTGGGGTTCAGTTTTTCACGAATAAATACCTTTGGGATCGGTTTCCCACTAATGATTGTGTCCATCAAATATGATCTGGCATTATCACTCCATACTGACCGTCGTTGGAACTGGGGTGTCAATTCAAGCTGGTTATTGCGATCCCATTCAACAAAATCGTTGATACTGTATACGCGCGAATCGAAATTTTTCATTGATTATGTCGTTTCATATACCTTTTAAGTCGAAGTTACGAAATACTATCGCCAGTTCAATCTTGAGGCAAGAGGGATGGTTCGCAGGTTATTCAATAGGATTTTTTAGGGGTGCGGGATGCTGCGCTCCTTTTCGTATCTTATCCCTAATCTGGAACTGTCTCGTCCGGGGGGGGTGGAGCGTTGGCAGCAGGCTCAGGTTGCAAAGGTGTAGGCAGAGAAACGCTCATCAATGCGCTGATGCTGCTCATGCTGAAGTCGGTTTCAATCAACACCTGTTTGATGAACAGGGTAATGGGCACACCAAGGATTGCGCCCATCGGGCCGAGGACGAACGTCCAGAAAATGACGGCGCTGAAAGTGAACAGCGGCGAAAGGTTGACCTGCGTGCCGATATAGCGCGGGGTGATGAAGTTTTCGACGACGTTGTTAATCACCGTATAGAGGGTGATGAAGATCACCGTTGGCCAAAGACCCTGTTCCAGAAAGAGGATGGCGGCAGGCGGGATGATGCCGATGATAAAGCCAACGTTGGGAATATAGTTACAGATGAGGGATAAGAAGCCCCATAACAGCGCAAAATCAACGCCCATGACCAGCATGAGCGCGGTTTGCAAAACGGCAATGACCGCTCCAAGTACAGTGCGCGAGACGATATATCGCTGTGATGAAACAATAAACTGCGTAGTCTTGATTACGAAAAGATTATTTTCGCCTGCAGCAATACTGGCGCGGCGGGCAATGTCGTCTGACTCCCAGAGCAAATAGAGCAAGAAAAGGTATGCCAGCACGACCAGACTAATTGCAGAAAAGATGCTAGAGAACGCCTGCCGGATCACACTGAACAGGGTTTCAACTGGAACGACGCCGATATCTAACAGAGCGTTCGGGTCTAGCCCCCATGTCATTAGCTGCTGGCGAACCGAGGAGACGATGGCATTCAGCGAGGCTTCGTACTGCGGAAGTTGACCTATGACCTGCACAATCGAGATCAAAATGAACAGCACCACACCAACACCAACCAAAATGCTGATCAAGAAAGTGAGGGCAAAGGCGGCAAACGGCTTCATACCACGTTTTTGAAATGCCCGTTTCAAGGGGATGCAGACGGTGGTGAGCAATATACCGAGAAACAGCGCATTTAAAAGGCTATTAGCGGCTTTCATGCCGGCAATGACTACAACCAGCCCTGCGACCAGCAGTACAAAACGGGCAAACGGAGTCGGGGAGATGCTGCTACTTAAGGCATTCATGCTTTTTGCCTGTCCTTTTATTTCGGATATG
>CAZBPB010000045.1:2974-15042 GCA_964493565.1 uncultured Pleurocapsa sp.
CTAAAAGGGCGGGTTCACGAACTGCCCCCTACGAAACTCTACCTGCTGGCTATTACATTGGCGGTGTAAGGAAGAACGCTTCGCCCATGCCTTCCATCAACCAGCCGACAGCGCCGTCATAATTCACCTGCCACCACGTTGTGTTATCGGCGCAGATAGGGCCAGCCATCAGCTCGAAATGTGAACCCGCAGGTACTGTACCTAAAACGGCAGCGGCAATCGTTGGCTCAGCATACAAGTTCTGATTTCCAGCCGGGCTAAGAACGTATCCAGAGCCGGGGAAGATCATGCGAGAGGGCATAAAGCCGGGGCAGGTGACAGGCGACGGGACGGTTGGCGCGAGCTGAACCGGCGGGATGATAGCGGCCTGCGGCGCGCCGATATACCAGACGGTTGGCCCCCATAAAACAGCACCAACAGAAAGGCTGCCATTTCCTGTGCCGGGAACAGTTTCGACTGTGCCATTACGCCATGTGGCGGCAGCGGTGTAATCGGGATAGCCAAGAAATACGACTGCGCGACCGGATGGCGAGAGCGTTACCCGTTCGGGCGGGACAGGGAACGCGCCGCTGGCGGCGGTGGTTGGCTGCGGATCGAGCGTTTCCCAGAAGAAGCCGACTTCAGGGTTAACGTTGAAGCGCAGCGACAATGACCCAAAGGGGTCGGCAGATGAAACCAGCATGGGGACATCACCCACCTGAATTTCAGCGCCACTTCCCGGATCAATCAATGCCCAGCGCCCGCTGGAATACAAAATACCGAACAGGCTGGTGCCGCCGTTATCAACCCACGTGACGAGTTCAACACTCTCGTCTTCTGAGGGATGGGCGGTGGTGGTCGAAAGCAGACGACCATCGGGAGTATACAGGTAAAAGCTGAGTTCACCGGGCGAAAGCTCGCCTGCTTCGATGGCAATCCCGCCTGCGCCCCAATACAGCGCCGGGGCAGCGCCGCGGCTTACCGGCATATTGATGCCCGCCACTGCGGTTAGGCCGTTGGTCAGATTGTGCATGTAAAGCTGGGCGGTGGCGGTACCAAAAGGAAATTCCATCCATGCAATGTTTTCCCCGTCCGGAGACCAGACGGGCGCAGACCGGACGGTGGCAGCGTCAGGAGTGCCTTCAACAAATAACGATGCATTCGCGGGCTGGCCGACAATTTGTCTTGCTTCGCCGGTAAAAGCATTCATCACGTAGATATCTGAAGGCAGGTCAAATTCGGCGATTGCCCCTGCTGTTTGCAGCCGCGAGAGCGCTTCGATACCCACTGGAGATGCCTGACGGTAGGCGAGCATATTCCCCTGTGGTGACAGGCTAACTCCGCTTATTACGCCGTTTTCGGTCAGGCGAGTTGGCTCCGCAGGATCGTAAGGGCGGGCGCTAAAAAGATCGCCTGCTGACCACAAGATCAACGGGTAATTGAAATCGAGTTCTTCGCGGGTAGGCGTTGGCGCAGGCTCTTGAGCAGCAGCCGGAAGCGCAAAAACGAGCAGGGCGACTATGACCAAGAAACGCATAGACATCATCCTGATGAAGATCCGACCGGATAAAACATTCGAACGTACAAGCAGCGAGGTTATAATCTCCACATATCGTGAAGTATAGCCGGAACAGGGGCAAGCATGAAACCAGAAGTCGCGTTTTTGGGTTTAGGAATCATGGGTAGAGGGATGGCGCAAAATCTACTCACCCGACGGTTTCCCCTCACAGTATGGAACCGGACACTGGAAAAAACGGGGCTGCTGGCAGATAAAGGCGCGCATGTTGCTTCTACACCTGCCGATGCCGTTCGCGATGCCGATCTGGTGATCAGCATTGTTGGTGATGATGCTGCCTCGGGCGCCGTGTGGCTGGGCGAACACGGCGCGCTGGCAGACATGAAACGCGGGGCGATTGCGATTGAATGCAGCACGCTCACGCCGGATTGGGTGCGCGAACTGAACATATTAGCTTACGAACGAGGAATTGGCTTTCTGGATGCGCCGGTGACTGGAAGCAAAAGCGCGGCAGAGGGTGGAACGCTGCGCCTGTTTGTGGGCGGCGAAGTGTAAACGCTGGATACGGCGCGGCCTGTGCTAGAAGCGTTCAGCAGCAGTATTCATCATATGGGCAGGGCGGGCGCAGGCGCGGTATGGAAGTTAATCAACAACATGACCCATGCGATACAGCTTTCGGCACTGGCGGAATCGCTGGCACTTGCTGAAGCGGCAGGCGTGGATATGGAACAGGCGCAGCAGTTGATCCTTGAAGGCGCATCTGCCAGCCCGATTGTGAAAATGAAACTGCCGCGAATGATGGAACGGCGATATGACGACACCGACTTTGCTCTGAAGTGGATGACCAAAGATATGCGTTACGCGCTGCGACTGGGCGAGTCTTTTGATCTTGATTTGCAGGCATTACGCGGGGCGTTAAAGGACTATGAAGCGGCATTGGCACAGCCGGGACTGGGCGAAGAAGATTTTGCGGCTGTGTTTGAGGGGGCGAGGGGGAATGGTGGTTGATCTGCCCTCCAGCCCACGCGAACCGGGAATAGGGGCTTGTTGATTGAAGCGATTAGGCGATTTGCTGGCAGAGCTGCCGCAGGCATATCAGATTTCTGGAAGCGCTAATACGGCGATCACTTCAGAAATTGTAGAGAGCGCATCCGAGGTGCAGCCGGGCGGGATTTTTGTTGCCCGTCCGGGGCTGAGCGCCGACGGGCATACGTATATTCCACAGGCCATTGAGCGTGGGGCAGTGGCAATTGTAGGCGAAAACGAAATCACGGGTTTGCCAGTGCCGTATGCGCGGGTGACAAACTCGCAGGAAGCGATAGGTTATCTGGCGGCGGCGTATCACGATTTTCCATCGCGCAGGCCGGTGGTATCCGGATTGACCGACACTAATGGCAAGACCACGACAAGCACGCTGCTGCACAGCATTCTACAGGTCGCATCAAGCGGAAAAGCCGGATTGATCAGCACGATCAGCGCGCAGGTGGGCGACGCTTCGCTGGATACCGGCCTACACGTGACCACGCCGGGCGCGCCGCAAATTCAGGCGCTGCTGTCGCGAATGGTTGCTAACGACATGCAATATGCGGTTCTGGAAATGACCAGTCACGGGCTGGCACAGGGTAGGCTGAACGGGGTTGCTCTGGATGGGGCGGTGCTGACCAACGTGACGCACGAACATCTGGATTATCACGGAACATGGGAAGCCTATCGCGAGGCAAAAGCGCGCATGTTTGCCATGTTGGGGCAGGCTTACCGTAAGCCGCATCAGCCGAAAATCGCGGTGATCAATGACGAGGATGCCAGCGCTGATTATTTTGCTGAATTTGAGGCGGATAAGCGGGTGCGCTACGGGCTGCGGGGGAACAGCGAAATTTACGCGACGGATATTATTTATCATCCCGGCTACACACAGTTCGTGCTGCATGAAGGCGGCATGACAAATGGCGTGATTCATCTGCCGCTGGTCGGGCGATTCAATGTGCTGAATGCGCTGGCGGCAATTAGTGCGGCGCGGGCGCTGGGTGTTCAGCGCGAGACGATAGAGCGCGGCTTACTAGGGGTGGCAGCAGTTTCGGGGCGGATGGAGCGTATTGACGAGGGACAGTCGTTTCTGGCGCTGGTGGATTTTGCACACACGCCGAACGCGCTCAAGAATGCGCTGGAAACGGCGCGTGAGATGGTTTCAGGAGACGGGCGGGTGATCGCGGTATTTGGCAGCGCGGGGCTGCGCGACCGCGAAAAGCGACGGATGATGGCCGAAGTTTCGGCACAACTCGCTGATGTTTCAGTATTTACGGCTGAAGACCCGCGCACCGAATCGCTGGATGGGATTTTGCAGATTATGGCGGCGGCGGCGGAAAGCAAGGGCGGGGTGGAAGGCAAGACCTTCATCCGCGTGCCGGATCGCGGCCTTGCCTTGTATCGCGCTGTACAAATGGCCCGGGAAGGCGATGTGGTGATTGCCTGCGGCAAGGGACATGAGCAAAGCATGTGCTTCGGCACTATCGAATATGCGTGGGATGACCGCGATGCCCTACGCGCCGCGCTGAAAGGCACGCCACTGGCAACTTTGCCAACTGCCCTAAACGCGAGATAATCGTGCTACAATCCCCGACTTCACAGCACCGTTCTTGCAGGAAAGTGATGGAACGCTGAAATGCAGATTCGCCCCGCCCGGCTGGATGATACTGCCGAAATATGCTCTTTATTCTGCGCGCGAGTGCCTATCTGGCAGCGCCTGAACGCGCAAGGCCGCGCGGAAGATGTTGCCTATGAACGGCTGACGTTGTATGAACGCTGGTTGCATGGCGGGCATTGGATGAGCGTTGAGACCAGCGCGGTGTTTCTGAATCACCTGCTTTTAGGGGCAGGTATTCCGCTGGTTGCTGAAGATGATGGGCATGTGATCGGCTATGCTGAAGCCTATCATTCGATTGAGGGCGAACCGATTGGCCCGAACCTGCATATTGAGCAGTTGATTGGCAGCGACGACGAGACGCGGCTGGCACTGCTAAATGAGCTTGGCAAGTGGGCAAGCGGCGCGAAGATCAATAAGATTACGATTGCACTGCCGGGGAATGTTGAGCTGCCCGAAGGTGTTGAAACGACCAAAATTGCATCCGTATCCCGCTATAGCTTATCCCCGCGCAGTGGGCAGGTATTCTTCCGGGCGACTGATCTGGCGAGCGATGAAGCTGCACTCATCCAGGGCTGGTCAATGCCCGTTGGACGGCTGACCAGTGCGCGTCACCAGTGGGAAATTTTAATCCCCCGCTTATTTGAAACTATCCCTGAAATTGCGGCTAACCACCATGCACGGATCAGGGTATCGGCAGGCGGCTTTGACGCGCTAGTGTATGCCGCAGCACGGCTCTATGATCCGCGCTCAGCCGATATTGCAATCTGGACGCCCAAGGCGCTGCAATCGCCCGTCATAAGCGCGGTGCGCGACTGGGCAGGGACAGAAGGCTTCCGCAGTATCTGGCTTCTGGTGCCAGATGGCGCGGTTGATGCGCTGGGGCCGGATGCTGAGCCGGATGGATTTACGCTGGAGACGCACAATCTGGACTGGTAGAAGGGTTCTTACCGCCACCATCTCCGCACTTCATTTCTCCCATTGCGATAGACGGGGGATATCATTCAATATGCTTCGTACACCCTCTCCGGGCAATTTCGAGATACAATCTGTTCTCTCAAAGGCATGTATAGTGGAATAAACCTCATGGCGATTATCAGGCAAGTGACCGAGATTCCCGGCCCGAAGAGCCGCGCAATTGTGGCGCGGCGTGAGGCGGCAACCCCGCGCGGTGCGGCGAAAGCTACTACTATCGCGGTTGAACGCGCGGAAGGTGCTGTGGTTACGGACGTGGACGGCAACGTGTATCTGGACTTTGCCGGGGGCATCGGCGTGCTAGCTGTCGGACACTGCCCGCCGAACGTGGTCAACGCCATCAAAGATCAGGCTGAAAAGCTGATTCACATGTGCGCGATTGTGGCGACATACGAGCCGTATGTACAGGTGGCTGAGCTGCTGAACGAGGTTACGCCGGGAAATTTTCGGAAGAAAACAGTTCTGCTGAACAGCGGCGCGGAAGCCAACGAAGCGGCGATCAGTATTGCCCGCAGCTATACGGGGCGGCAGGGCGTGATCGTGTTTGAAAATGCGTATCATGGTCGCACTAACTTGACGCTGGCGATGACCAGCAAATATGCGCTGTTTAAGAAGGGGTTTGGCCCATTTGCGCCGGAAATTTACCGCCTGCCATTCCCGTATCTGTATCGCCGTCCGGAAGCAATGACTGAAGATCAGTATGTTGATGACATGATCGCGCGGCTGGATCACGCAATGGTTGCGCAGATTGATCCGGAATCGGTGGCGGCGATTGTGATAGAGACAGTACAGGGCGAAGGTGGATTTTTAGCAACACCCCCACGATTCCTACAAAGAATACGCGAGATTTGCACGCAGCACGGCATCGTGATGATATCCGACGAGGTACAGTGTGGCTTCGGGCGTACTGGACGCTTATTCGCTGTTGAACATTATGGCATCGTGCCGGATTTGATTGTGACCGCGAAATCTGTCGCGGCGGGCATGCCCTTAGCGGCAGTAACCGGACGGGCTGAGATCATGGACGCGCCGCATCCGGGAGGACTGGGCGGCACATACAGCGGCAATCCGGTGGCCTGTGCAGCCGCAATTGAAGCGATCAATATGATTCGCCAGCCGGAATTTTTGCGCCGCGCGGAAGAGGTCGGCACGCGTATTCATAAGGCGATGACCGATTTGCAGCAGGACGTTGAACTGATTGGCGATGTGCGCGGTCTTGGGCCGATGATCCTGGTTGAATTTGTGCTAGACAGAGGGGAGAAGATTCCAGCTTCAGCCCAGCCGCCGCTGATTGTGGCTGAGGCGATGAAACGCGGCGTAATTTTGATGCGCGCGGGCATTTATACCAACGCGATCCGCTTCCTACCGCCGCTGAATATCACTGACGAAGAATTAGACGAAGGCCTCGCTGTAGTTTCGGATGCGATACGGGCGATAAACGCGCAGGTATTTCCTGAAAGCGTGCGGGTGATGGCGTAGAAAACGTATTTGCAGCGTTATAAATCAGCGAACGAATAAAAAACCTACGTTAGCAATCAATGGGCGCAGCATGCTGCGCCTCTGACGTTCAAAAATTGATGCGGCGCGTGGCTGTTGAAGGTTTCTCAAGTAGCGCGTTCTGGCAAAACCCGCATAATAAGCAAAAGGAATTTATGTTGAACTGGAATTGCCTGAGATGAATTACCGCCGCCAGATGGCGCTCTGGTTAACATCGGCGCTGCTGTTATCGGCTGCTACAGGAGTTCACGCGCAAACGGCAACAGTACTGCCGTTCGACCCGCTGACACCCACACCCAGCCCCTCACCGTTTCAGGAAAATTTCGTCGTGGTGCCGCAGCAGGCTGTAGGTGTTGTGCCGGATTATGTGGCGACGGTGCAAGCTGCCGCCGATGAGGCCGCCGATCTTTCTGAACGACTGGCGAATCAGGCTGAGGTCGCCTTTAACGTGTTCGGGTTGTTTGAGGTGATCACCGCGCTGTTCACCTTGATTGTGCCCGTTGGCGCGATTGCGCTGGGCGTATTTGGATGGCAGCAAATCAAGCAGACGCGGGATCAAGGCCGCGAAAACCGCGCCGAACTGGAACGCCGTCAGGATGAAACGCGTCGCGATCTGGACGACCGGTTTGACCAATTCCGGCAGGATGTTGATCGCCGCATAAGCGATGTTGTTTCCGGACAAAAATTGTCAGAAACACGGTTGCGCGATGAGCAGAAAAAGATTGCCGAAGAACAGCGTGAACAGCAGCAGGAAGAATTACAGACGGCGCGCCACCAGTTTGAGGAGGCAATGGAACGCCGTGCCGCTGAACTGGCGAAAATGGATGAGCAGATTGGTAAAAATGCTCAAGAGCAGCGCAGCCGTTTAGAGCGTGCGGTGCTGGCTGGCGGACTGCTGCCTTTGGGGGAGCGTCAATTCCGCGCAGGCGATCTTTCCGGCGCGCGCGATACTTATTTACATGCGCTTGAATTGGACGAAGCCAACCCGATTATCCAATACAAGTTGGGCTACGTTTACGTTCATGTAGACGACTATGACACCGCCGAACGCTATTTATTACGGGCACTTGAACTTGAAGATAATTTTGCGCCCGCGATTGCGGCGCTGGGTTTTACCTACCGGCGAATGGCAGAGCGCAGAGAAAAAGCATTAAAACAGCAGTCCGGGCAGGATGATGTTCAGAAAAGTCACAGTTTACTGGACATTGGCGACTTATATAGTAAGGCTGAAAGCTATCTGGTGGCGGCCTTGAAACAGTCGCCAAGACTGGTGGATGAAGATAATGAGTCCTGGTATGGTTCGCTCGGGGGATTGTACCGGCGGCGGGGACAGCTTGATCAGGCGATAGATGCATACCTGAACGCAGCAGCAGACACACCGTACTCATCGTATCCTTTTGTCAATCTGGCTGTGCTGTACATGCAGAAGAACGATGGCGAAAAGATGCTCAAAACCTTTAAGAGCGCTGAACGGCTGGCGCGTGCGGAAACCATTGCGCGGGCAGATAATTACTATGGGTTTGCCGATCTTTTCACCTCACAACTGGCGCTGCAAAAGAACGCTGAAGCCGGGGAAACCTTTCAACTGGTGTTGGATTTAGCGCCTTCGCGAACCGCGCTAGGCATGTTGAGAGATACGCTGCAAAAGCTGGTGGAAGTGCTGGCGCATCCAGAGCATACAGCACAGATTGAACCGTATATTGCCCGTCTGGAAGCGGTTATCGAAGCAAACGACTAAGGGATCAAGCAGGGGATTTGGGGATGAACTCAGCGCCGTACAAGCAACCGCTGTGGGTCGTGGGCGATATTCACGGGAATTTCGGAAAGATGAAACGGCTTCTTCAGGATGCCGGGTTGATTGATGAAAGCCTGCGCTGGTCAGGGGGAAAAGCCAGACTATGGTTTATAGGGGATTTCTTTGATCGAGGGACGGATGGCGTTTCTTCGCTGGCACTGGCGATGAAATTACAGGATGAAGCCGCGAGTTCTGGTGGGGAGGTTCACTCCCTGATCGGCAACCATGAAGTCAATATACTGAGCGCCACGCGCTTTCCTAAGAATGAGAAGTTGGTACAGGCGTGGGGACGCAATGGCGGTATGCCGGATGAGCGCGAGAAATTGACCCCGGACATGATTGACTGGATGCTCTATCTACCACTTGTGGCACAGGTTGAAGATTATCTGCTGATTCACGCGGATGCCGGGTTCTATCCTTTGTTCGGTTCAACCCGCGATGTGGTCAATTCTAATTTTAGCGCCGCTATCCAGTCTAAGGATGAGAGCGCATACGAGTACATTGTTGATGTTTTTTCGGAACACAAAGCGTTTTTCAAAGGACAAGACAGCGGTGTTGCGCGCGCTAAATATTTGATGCAGCTTTATGGCGGCAAGCAGATCGTTCACGGGCATACGCCAATACATCACATGAGCGAGCAATCACCAGATACGGTTACAGAGCCATATATCTATGCTCACGATCTGTGCATCAATGTGGATGGCTCGATGTACTCTGGCGGGCAGGGCTTTGCCTATCAGCTCGGGTGAAAACCAGCACGATTTGAGTTTGAACATACTCTCTTATCCATGTCGTCATCTTCAATGGGATATGACAAGTTTGCCTACAATGGGCGAGTCATCGGCTCAGCCGCTGTGCGCCGTAACGCGACCATACAGGCGCGAAAGAATGGTTTTGAGTATCCACCAATTTTCCTATGCGGGAATGAAGAATTTCTGCATACTCTTAAATTAGAGGAACCTGATGACTGCCAGATCGGTGGCACGTCACGGTTGAAATTCAAAGCATAGTTTGAGGAAAACACATGCAACGTCGTATTGCGGTGCTATCTATCGCCTTGTTAGCAACGCTGGTTTTAGGGATGGCGCTACCCACTTCAGCGCAGGAACCAAGACAGGTCTGGGCATATTACTTTGGCTGGTATACCGGGGATAGCTGGGGTGATGGTCGCTTGCAAGACCGGCCCGCAAACCTGTATGACAGTCGTGATGGCGGCGCGATTGCCCGGCAAATTAGTGAGGCGCAAAGCGCGGGCATTGATGCGTTCATTGCCGCGTGGTATGGCCCGGCAAACGGTAATCTGACTTCACAGACATTCAATGCACTGCTGGATATTGCCGCAGGGATGGGCTTTCGCGCAGGCGTATCGGTTGATCTGGGCGATCCCGGTTATAACGCAACTGTTGGCGATACTATCGGGACGCTGCAATACTTAATCGGTGACCGCGTGAACCACCCCGCCTATCTACGTTACAACGGTAAGCCGGTGATCTACTTCTGGAATCAGTCACGTTTTTCGGTTGCAGAATGGCAAGCAATTCGTGAGCAGGTAGACCCCGGTCGTAACACGATCTGGGTCGCAGAAGGTACCAACACGGGCTATCTCCCGGTGTTTGACGGCCTGTATTTATTCAATACCGCGTGGGCAAGCAGTCCGGCTTCGACCGCCAGCCAGTGGGCGCGACGGGTACAGCAGGCCGGCGGAACGTTCTACACACCTACAGTGCATCCCGGTTGGGATGAATCGGCGCTGGCAGCAGGACGACCCAACCCGACATCACCACGCCCACGCAATAACGGGCAGTTTTTGACCAACAGTTGGAACGGCGCAGTCTCTAGCGGGGCTAATGCGATCTTAATTGTGAGTTGGAATGAGTACATCGAAAACAGCCACATTGAGCCGAGCCAGGTTTATGGCACACAATCGCTGGATGTGCTGCGCCCGCTGGTGGCGGCATGGAAAGGCGGCGGCGGGGGAGCACCAGCCCAGGGGGGCGCGGCAGGTTCGCCTACGGGTGTTACTTATACAGTGAATTCTAACTTGCGGCTAAGGGCTGCGCCGGTCAATGGTGAAGTAATCACCAGCGTACCGGCTGGCGTGACTGTGGATGTGATTGGGCGCACTGGCGATAATAGCTGGCTTCAGGTGAACTATGCCGGACAAAGCGGGTGGATGTCTTCCGGCTACGGGACGCTAAACGGTGACGTGAATGCAGCGCCAGTTACAGGTTAAGTCATTTCAGAGCAAGTAACAACAAATGGTTTGAGCGGGTAGTATGCAGGACGCACTACCCGCTTTTTGTTAGATTTTGATTGTGCATAAATTAACAAGTTCTCATTGTATTTGTAGAATGTCATGCCTATAATCGCGTTTCATCATTATTTGTCGGCAAATAGGAGATGTAGAGATTATGGCAACTCTCGTTGCGGTGGTATATAAGGATGAGGCGACTGCCAATGCAGCGCTCGCCAAATTGCGCGATCTATCCAACCAGTATCTGATTGAACTTGAGGACGCAGTTATTGTTACCAAGGATCAGAATGGTAAAGTTCAACTTCACCAGTCGGTGAATCTGACCGCTGCCGGCGCAACCTCTGGCGCGTTCTGGGGTATGCTGATCGGCTTGATTTTCTTCATTCCGATTGGTGGTCTGGTCATCGGCGCGATCATGGGCGCTCTTGGCGGCAAGCTGAGCGATTATGGTATTGATGATAACTTTGCCAAGCAGGTTTCAGCCAAACTGGAGCCGGGCAAGGCCGTATTGTTCCTGATGGTGCGCAAGGCTACTACCGACAAAGTGCTGCCTGAAATGGCGCAATTTGGTGGTGAGATTCTTCAGACGAACCTTGATAAGAGCGCCGAAGAGAAGCTTCAGGCTGCTCTGAACGCCCCGGCTGCGCCTGCCGCTCCGGAAGCTCCGGCTGCCCCGGAAGCTGCCAGCGAATAACACTGGTTCCGTATACACGAAAAACGCCCGCAATTTCGCGGGCGTTTTTATTTGGCTTATGCTTCAGCTATTCTTCAGAGCTGCTGTCTGGCTCAGACGGCGCAGGTGCGGGTTCCGTATCTGCCGGGGCTTCGGCTGCTTCTGCCGGGGTATCTCCGATAGTCCAGTCCATATCGAGATATTCAGGACTGTTCACACGCTTCAGGCTAAGCCCAAGACGGCGATTCTTGATATCCATTTTGACGATACGTAAGGTCAGTTTATCACCTTCGTTAACCACTTCTTTGGGGTGGTTTACGCGGCGATCTGAAAGTTCAGAGATGTGGATCAGCCCTTCAATCTCTGGCAGATCAACGAGTTGAGCGAACGCCCCAAATTTGGTGAGCTTGGTGACTGTACCCAGAACCAGTTGATCGGTGGTGTAAGTGGTTGCGACCACATCCCAGGGATCAGATGCGAGCTGTTTCATACTTAAGCCGATACGTTTAGCGTCGGGATCAATACTGATGACGCGAACGCGGACTTCTTCGCCAACTTTTAGCACTTCGCGCGGGTGGTTTACATGCTGCCAAGACAGCTCAGTCAGGTGAACAAGCCCTTCTGCGCCACCAATATCCACAAACGCGCCAAAGTCTTCAAGGCTAACCACACGACCGGTGCGTTCTTCACCCACCTGCAACTGGGTGATCAGGCTTTCCTTTCGCTTTTCGCGGCTCTCTT
>CAZBPB010000046.1:0-3952 GCA_964493565.1 uncultured Pleurocapsa sp.
CTGCCGTTTTAGAAGCCCTCACCCCTGCCCAAAGGGCGCAGCATGCTGCGCCCCTACAACCTCAGGGAGAGGGGAGATCAATTGTTGAAAGCTGTGAGTATTTGAACGGATGCAATTTGCTGCGTCCGTTTTTTTGTACCTACTGATTTACGTTGGTTTGTGGGTTTGCGACCTATGAAATCCCCACAAAACCAGCAGTATCACACCCAAACCCACCCACGCGATGATACCAATGATGAATATGGCGGGCAGCCAGTTTGGCGCATAGACGAATTCAATCTGTGATTCGCCTGCGGGGACGGGCACAGCGCGGAACATGGTGTTTATACGGCTGATTTCGACGGGTTCGCCATTGACGGTGGCTTGCCAGCCGGGATAGTAAGCGTCTGACAGCACTAAGGTTGCTGCTTCGGGGGCATTGACCGTGAGCTGGATGCGATCTGGCGCGTAGTCTGTGAAGGTCATGTCGCCTTCAAGCGGCTGATTATTCTGCGGGTTAACCAGCGATGCGCGCGCTGCCTGATCATTTACGTACAGCTTGATATCGCTAGAGAGGATGCGGGCGAAGGGCGCGGGCGCTAACTGCTGAAAATCGCCAGTGCGCGTATCCACCAGTGTCACCGCCACGATTACAGTATTTTCGGGCGCATCTACTGTAATTTCAGACGGGGCAAACGGCGTTTCGAGGGAAAAACCTGTAAGTTGATCGGTATTTTGCGGCTCGAAGCGATCAAGCTGCTGACCGTCTGCGTAGAGGTCAGGTTCTGTGCAGGCGGTTTCAGCTTCGCAGCGGTAGAGGACGCGAATTTCGGTGGCTTCAAACTGCTGTGGATTGTTGTAGGTTACGCTTCCAGTTTGCGGCAGGCCAGTATCGTAGGCCACATCTTCAATGAACAGGTCGTGGGTTTTATCGAGGATCAGGTATCGCAAGCCCATCCCGTTCAGCAGTTCCAGCGGCGGCACACAAGCACCGTTGCAACCGGGATCAACGGCTAACACTTCGCGCAGGCGGCCATCCTGTACACCCTGACCATCAGGTGTGAAACTGGCTGTCCACTGGCTGTACCATGCCAGCGGCAGCAGCCCACCGTCATAGCCATCTATCGAGGGGATGTTCCATAAAGCGGGCAGGTTATGCGAGAGCATTTCCTGCAATTTGACAGCGGTGAGGGCGGTATGCAGCGAGATTTCGGAAAATCCGGCAGCCTGATAACGCGTGGTGATGGCGTGCAGATCATAAGGATCCCATTCCAGTTCGCTGATGCTTAGCACGCGTCCCGGCGCAATTTCACTCTCTTGCAGCACGTTCAATTGATACACAGTCAGGCGGGCGTCTGAAGCGGTGTCCGGCGTGACCAACTGGTTATAGGGCAGAACGTGTGAGGCGATGAATAGTTCGAAGATCAGGGCTGCGGCAAGCAGGTAGCGCGCATACAACCAGTGTTTCGCTAGGAATGCCAGAGCGAGGAACACGACGAGCGCGATCAGCCACGCGGCAACCGTCTGCACGGCGGCGGCTGGAATGTCGCCATCCGGCGCGTGCGAGGCTAATACTGAGGAAGCCATAACGCCAATGATCACCATGAGGGCTGCGATAATTTTCCAACGCCGTACAGAAGGCAGCGCATCCAAACCCAAAGCCGCCAGCATGGATGCGCCTAAAACGAACAGCGCCAGCCAGCGCGCGGGCACGCGAAACAGGTTGAACGGCGGGATATTTGCTAGCAGCCAGTACAGCGGGTTGAACGCGCCAAATGCCAGCAGCAGACCGAACGCCGCAATGATCAGCCAGCGCCAGCGCCCCGGCATTCTGGTTAGCGCGCCAATGATGGCTAAGCACATCCCGATCACGCCGATATAGGCCACATATTCGGGGAAAACTGGCGCGTTGACCTGATAGTTCGGCAGTAGCCCGCGTCCAAAGGCGAATGGCGACAATGAAAACGAGAGGACTTCGTTGGTCGAAAGTCCCTGACTGCGTAGAGATAAACGCGAGAGTTCCAGCGTGGGAACTAACTGCGGCATCACGAGCAGCAGCATGACCATGCCGGCAACTGCCAGAACGATGATGGCAGACCAGCGGCGCAGGCACAGCGCATACAGCGTCAGCCCGGCGGCAGAAATCCATACGGTTTGCGTGTGTCCGGTGAAAAATTGCAGCGCCAATGCGCCGCCTAACAACAGCGCTATGAGCAGCAAGCGCGGGCGGGATGCGGTCATTGCCCCCGAATGCAGCAGCAGGAATAGCCATGGAAGCCATGCCAACCCTTGAAACTGATTGATGTGTTCGCTTTGCGCGCCCATTATGCCGCCAAAGGTAAAACAGGCGGCAGCAGCTAAAGAGGCAATGCGGCTGGTATTCAGGGTGCGCCGCGCCAGCAGGTATGCGCCACAAGCGGCAAAAATGGCATGAGCGACGAGGCTGTATTTGATGGAGACGGCGGCATCTGCCAGCGGCGAAAGCCAGTTGGGGGGGTAGAAGGCGCCGATTTGACTGTTGGCTAAAAGCGGCGTACCCATGAACAGATCGGGCATCCATAGGGGAAGGCTGCCAGCGCGGAAGGCTTCATCACGGGCATGCCACAGTGGCATGAAGTAGGTGAAGGGATCGCCGCGCCCCAAAATATGATCTGTAAGCGCAAGTTGATAGAAAAATAATACCGCCAACAGCGCCAGCGTGACAGCTACTCCAAGCGGAATGAGCGTAGAACGGGGCGTATGGCGGTTCAAGTGACTCTTAAAGAAACGAAGGTAAATTTATTCGGCGGACGCAGTACCGGATGAGCCGGCAGGCTGCGTTACCGAGGCATCTTCAGGCGGAATGTACCATTCTTCGGGCTCGTGCTTCTCACGCCAGACGGCATACATCACAGCGGCGATTGTGCCAAACGCCGCGCCGACGATGGTTATGCTGACCACTACAGCCATCAGGTTCATGTGAACCACTCCTAACACCGCACCACCTCATGACGGTTATTGTACCGCAATCAAGCGCGTGAATACATCGGCGAGATGGCTTATATTGACAAAAAGCGACAATGAAACGGGTTAAATGGCAGTACGCATGCGGAAATTGAGCGATGACTGAAGCGATCAAAAATTTAGTCGTTCAAGATTATCTCTCGCTCGATCTGGATCGTGTGTGGCAGATCGTAGTGTCATCCTTGCCTTAACTTAAAACTGCTGTCGAAACGATGCTGGCGAGTTTGCCTGATGATGAAGGCGCTCGTTAGCGGCTAATGCCGTTAGAAATCGTCCAGCGTTGGTTCGAATTCGAAATGTAGCATGCCCAGTTCGTCCGGCACTCCGGGCAGCGGCTCTTCCCAGTACACCGGACGGATGAAATTGGCTTTGCTACCCTTGTTTTTAAGCGCGTATTCCCATTCTTGCCGAACATATTTCGATTGTGATGAGTTGGACGACCAGAATAATTGAAAAATGTCTGCCTGATCGATCATGTGCATCAACGCCGCATTCCAATCTTCGCCGCTGCGCAGGGTGGTGGCATCGCGCAGGTAAGTGTAGCCCAGCAGTTTGATCGCCCGTTCAACGCGCTCGACAATGGCAGTATCTTTATGGCTGTAGCTGCAAAATACGGCGCGATAGGGGCTAACGCCGGGGGATAGCTGAGACGATGCCGCGCCTCCAGACGTTTGTGCTTGCGGACTCACAAAGATTGAAACCGGGATATCAGCGACGATAACGCCCTCTACGGTAAAAGTGATTTTGCCGTTGGCGGCCTGATTGATCGGGGCAGTCGTTGACCGCAGTTTGAAATCAAAGCGATGCCAATCTTCAAGCAGCATGACGCTGGCAGAAGGCGGGTTGAATTGAAACCCGGGCAGAGTGGGGGTTGCGGTGATGAGCGCGCCTTCTGCGACGGTGACGAGCGCGGGCTGCTCAATTTCACGGTAGTCACCGGCTTTTTCGCCTAACAGCGATCCGGCATCGG
>CAZBPB010000046.1:3962-13821 GCA_964493565.1 uncultured Pleurocapsa sp.
GACCTGCGGCGCCGCGCGCTGCTTATAGACATAGCCATACAGCGAAAGCCAATGGTTAGGAATCGCTTCTTTAGGTGAGTAGCTGGAGAAGAGGATTGGTTCTGGGGCGGATTCGGCTTCAGAACCGCCTAAACCGGGCGGTGGGTTTAACTGCTGCCACTGCGATTCAGTTTGTTCCATTTCATCAACGGGTCCCGGTTCACCCGGTACGGTTATGGATGGGGAGGGTAAAGGTTGTGGCGGGACGCTTTCTGATATGCCAGCGCCGTCATCAATATTCCACAATTCATCTGGAATATCGCGCGAGGTGGTGGTTCTATCTGCAAAGCTATCATCAGCTTCTGAGAGCAGGGCGCTGAGCCAGCTAGAAGTATCTGCTGCTTCGTACCATGACTGTTCGGTTAGATATTGCAGTTCATCTGGCAGCTTGATTTGAAGTTGGATTAAACTGCCAGTGTAGAGCGGGAAAATGGGTATTTCATGATTTGCGACATCCTTCAGCAGAGTAATGCTGGCAGCATCTTTTAGCAGATTTTCGCTCAACAGCGTGATTACAGCGTCCGCATCAGCATATGGCGATTCTGAGTCAGGATATGCGCCAACCGCCGTAAACGTGTTAACCTGCGGAACGATAACGAACCCGGCGGCGATCAACTCTCGGCGGATAGACGCTGCGATCTGGCGATCAGCTTCCACATAATTCAGAAATAGATGGCTGGTCATTTTCGCGTATCCTCTGGTATGTGCTGCGCTTGCATTGCTCAGTTCATTTTAGACGAAAGTGGTCAAATGCGCGCATTATTTAATCTACGTGAAAATGGATTTTGAGTAAGATTATGTGCTTGCACACAGTCTTGAACTGCGCTAGAATAACTTCATCTATTTGTTCTATTTTGAACAAACCGAAATAGAAATATTTACTTCGCCTCCAAAGAACTTGAGCCAACGCTCTGCACAGATTCTTACGGAATAGCACTTCATGAATCTTCCTAAGACTGATAACAATCAAAAACATGGATCCGCGGGAATCCCGCTGGTTTGGGTGATCGCCGGTGGGGTGATCATCATTGTTGGCGGCTTCCTCATCTCGCTATTTACCCCGTCTATTTTGCCGAGAGCAGGTTCAGCACAGGCAGTGCTGATTGACGACCTGTTCCAGGTAATGTTGTTTATCGGCGGGGCGATCTTCGTTCTGGTTGAGGGGCTGCTGCTGCTTTCGGTAATCCGGTTCCGCGCGCGTAAAGGCGAGCGCGGCGATGGCCCGCCGATTCAAGGTAACACCACCCTTGAGCTGGTATGGACGCTGATACCTGCGATTGTGGTCGCAGTGCTTTCGATTTACTCTTTTGTGGTCTGGAATCAAATTGAAGCGCGCCCGCCCGACGCCCTTGAGGTAAACGTGGTGGGTCAGCGCTTCGCGTGGACGTTCAACTACGAAGCCACTACAGATCAGCTTCCGCCGAATGTTGACATGTCTCGCGTGCCGGATGAGGTCGCTGAAACGTTGAATAGCGGCGAACCGCTCACCTTCTCGTATCCACAACTACATACATGGGTGAATCAGCCGGTTACGGTCTCGATGGAGACGCAGGATGTGAACCACGCGTTCTGGATTCCAGGCATGCGCATGAAGCAGGACTTACTTGCGGGACGTGTGACCTCATTGAGCTTTACCCCGATTGAAACCGGTGTTTTCCGCATCGTTTGCGCTGAATTGTGCGGCGGTGGGCATGGCGAAATGGCGGGGCGGGTGACGGAAGATGGCGATCTGGCGGGCGCATGGCTAATCGTGCATGCCAGCGAACAAGAGTATCTTGAGCAGTTCTATTATCCTGAACTGGAAGAGATTCTATATCCGCCGGAAGACCCGGTACTGTTGGGGCGGCAGGTGATTCAGAATTACCCGTGTTCTGGTTGTCACACTCTGGCGGATCTGGGCTGGGTCGGTGCGACCGGGCCAATTTTAGATGGTGTTGCCAGCCGTACCGCGCGGCTTGATGCAACCGGGGATGCGACGATGGAACAATATTTTATGGACTCGATCCGTCACCCCGGCGCTTACATAGTGCCCGGTTTCAATAATCTTATGCTTCAGTTCAACCCGGAGCCAGATCAGCCAAACTATATGCCAGACTCTGATTTGAATGCCATCGTGGCGTATCTAATGACGCAAACTGGCAGCTAAGTACAGGATGTTTGCAGGTTAAAGGATTTACTATGGCTACGGTTACTGCCCCGCTTCCGGGCATGCAGACGCATCAAGAGAAGACAAAATTACGGGTAAGCGATTATCTGAAATGGACGGTGGATCATAAGATCATCGGCGTCCAATATATGGTGACATCGCTATTGTTCTTCATTGTTGGCGGCGCGCTGGTGATGTTAGTACGCTGGGAATTACTAACGCCTTCGCTAGATCTGGTGCAAAGCGGGACGCAGTTTAATCAGTTATTTACCATGCACGGCACGATCATGATCTTCTTATGGATCATCCCGATGTTTGCCGGGTTTGGGAACTACCTGATACCGCTGATGCTTGGCGCGAAAGACATGGCTTTCCCATGGCTGAATGCGTTCGCCTTCTGGCTGATCCCGCCAGCAGGGGTGCTGATGATCCTGGGCTATTTTGCCGGGCAGGCAGAAGCCGGTTGGACGAGCTACCCCCCGCTAAGCACATTGTTCAGTCCCGGAGACGGGCAGACAATGTGGGCGATTGCCATTCACATTCTGGGTCTTTCCTCGATTCTCGGCGCGTTGAATTTCATCGTTACTATTCGCAACATGCGCCCCGAAGGCATGAGCTATTTTCAGATGCCCCTGTTCGTATGGGCGATTCTTGCAACATCAATCATCATTGTGATGGCGACGCCGTTCCTGGCTGGCGGCTTAACGCTGCTGATTCTGGATCGTGTGGCGGGAACAGCGTTTTTCAACCCGGCTGAGGGTGGCGATGTGCTGCTTTGGCAGAATGTATTCTGGTTCTACAGCCATCCCGCAGTGTACATCATGGTGATCCCGGGCTTCGGAATCCTTTCAGAAGTGCTGTCAATCCACAGCCGTAAGTCAATCTTCGGCTACCGCGCGATTGCACTTTCCAGCCTCGCAATTGCGCTGGTGGGTTTCACGGTGTGGGCACATCACATGTTCACCAGTTTGATGCCTTCGCTGCGTATTCCGTTCATGCTCACTTCGATGATCATCGCGGTGCCTACCGGCATCAAGATTTTTAGCTGGATTGGGACCATCTGGGGTGGCAAGATTCGTCTGAACAGCGCGATGCTGTTTGGCTTAGGCTTCCTTTCGATGTTCGTGATCGGTGGTATCAGCGGCGTGATGCTGGCGGCTGTGCCATTCGACCTGCACGTTCATGACACCTATTTTGTGGTCAGCCATTTCCATTTCGTGCTCTATGGCGGTTCGGTGCTGGCGATTTACGCCGGTGCGTATCACTGGTACCCCAAGATTACCGGCTACATGATGGACGAGCGGTTAGGTAAGGTCCATTTCTGGCTTACCTATATTGCTTTCTTCTTCACTTTCTTCCCCATGCACCTGCTGGGGATGCTGGGGATGCCCCGCCGTGTCGCGGTGTATGCGCCGGAATTTCAGACGTTAAACTCCATCGTGAGTATGTCGGCGTTTGTGTTAGGGCTTTCAACGTTCGTTTTCCTGTTCAATCTCGTGTATTCGCTGTACAAGAAGCGGATCGCAGGACCGAACCCATGGCGAGCGCTGACGCTGGAATGGGATACGGACTCACCGCCACCGGCACATAATTTCCATGGTGACCCGGTGTTCTTCAAGAATCCATATGGCTATGGCACTGAAGCTGCTTACCATTATTTGGAAGAGCAGGAAAAGGAACTGGGGCCATCGTATCCCCAGACTATGGAACCTGAGACGCGCGCGGTGGCTCAAACAGCACCCGCACCGGCTGGCGATTAAGCGCAGGTTTATGAGAGATGATGGGCGCGCACGACTGCGCGCCCTCTTTGTGTAAGGCTATGAGTAAGAATTTAGCTGCAATGTCCCGGCAAACACACACAGCAGATGGTCGCCCGATGACGAGGGAAGAGCTGCTGGCGTTGAAAAATAAGCGAACGCTGGTCACTGTGTTCCAGATTTCCTGGATCATGGTGTTCGTGTGTTTAGTGGTGGTGTGTCTACAAATTCGGGGTTCGATGACGACGGCACTGCCAGCGCTGACGCCATTGCAATTTGCCATACCCCTGCTAGCGACAGTTTTGATCGGTGCAAGCGGCGTGACTGCCTGGCGTGCTACGGGCGCCATTCGTAGGGATGATCGCCCGGGTTTTATGCGGGCGTGGCTGCTAACAATTGTGCTTGGCGCGGCTTTTCTAGCCATCATGATTGCCGTATTTTTCTACAACCCGTATAAAGACTCGGGACTCTACGAGCAGATTTTTAGAGTTATGATCGGTTATCACGCCATCCATGCGCTGGCAATTGGCTGGTGGCTGATACAGGTGTATTTGAATGCGCGGCATGGCGCATACAATGCCGAAGATTACTGGGGCGTGGAAGCCGGTGCGCGGCTGTGGTATTTTGTGATTGCCGCGTGGGCGATGTTCTATGTCGTGCTATATCTGATTTAGATTAGTTTCAAGGTTGATTGCGGTATAATCACCGTCGTCGTTTGGGGAGGGCTTATGGCACAACCGGGTATTGGCAGAGCAGTCTGGTTTGGAATCATCGGATTCTTGACCGGCGCGGCGCTCGTGATTGTCATCCGGACGCTTCAAAATCTGAATCCAATCTGGGATTCCGGGGTGGGTCTGGTTTTTGCGATGTTTTTCTCCGCCTTCTTCTTCGTATGGGGCATCGGCGGCTTCAATATGAAGCTGAGTGCTCACGGCGAAGGGCCAGAGGTTGAGAAAATACACGAGGAATTAGAGGCGAAAGCGAAGCAGCCTAAAAGCATCCTGAGCAGCGCCGTCTGGCAAATTGGCGGGCTGCTGATTGGCCTATTAGTGCTGCTGTTCGTTGCCGCACTTGCTGGCGGCATGTCGTTAACGACAACCACTATATCTGACGCCTCATTGATGATGGTCGGGTATATGGAGATTGAGATCGCCGGACAAACCGTGTTTCTCAGTCAGGTTGTCGTGTTGATCGGCTTTATTCTGTTTATTCTACTGTCATTAGCGGCTATCGGCGGTGGTCTAGCGTGGTTGATGTTCCGTTTTGACGAGGACTATAAAAATCGCGAGATTGAAGCCGCTATCGCCCCGGCATTAGGGTCTGGCGCGGCGGCTGCGGCGCTGCCTGCTCCGGGTGGACTGGCGGTTATAGAAGGTGAAACGCATTCACCCGAAGCGAAGCCGCAGCGGTCATTTACTATCCCTCTGCCCAAGATGCTGACCAATATTCTTGTTTTCGGGGCGCTGCTGTATTTTGTCAGTTTCCCCGGTCTGGTCATGTTTGGTTTCAATAACCTGCTGGCTGATATGTGGGGGCTGCTGTGGGGCTTGTTCATAATCTCCACAGTCATCTTGTTTATTGAGATTATTCCGGCGTGGGCGCGCTCAATTGATGCTGTCGTGAAATTTGCGCTTACAGCACTGGTGGTTTATGCAGTCGTCGGGCTGGCTGCTGGTTGGCTGGCGACGACGATCAACATGTATATCGATCCGTTTTTTGCTGCTATTTTCGTCGTTATCGGTCAGGTGATTGCGCTGGCTGCCCCGGCTGCGCTATTCCGCAGCGACGGACGGATGCTGACACTGGCAAAGTTCACAATCACGTTTGCGGTGTTGTGGGCGGTATTCTATTATGCGGCAATTGGGCTGGTCATTCCGGCTGAACCGGGACGCACAACGATTTCGATTGCCAATACGCTGCTTTTCACTGTGGTGATCTGGCGTTTGCCGTGGCTGCTTGGCCTATTGGGCGAGGGCGCGGCACTGCTGGCGCGGTTTATGCGCTGGCTGCCAACAGTATTGTTCCAGAGAGGGTAATTGAGCCATGACGGACGTTAGTATCAAGCCTGTGAACGCTCATGCGGCTCATGACGCGCACGCCGATGCGAAACACGAGGCACAGCGCATTGACAATCTCAAGTTTGGGATGTGGCTGTTTCTTGCCAGTGAAGTAGTGCTATTTACGGTGTTGATCGCCACATTTCTGGTCTGGCGTGTAAATCATGCTGAGTTGGTGCATGAGATTCACGAAGTTACAGGCGTTTTGCTGGTCGCTGTCAATACTTTCATCCTGCTCACCAGCTCATTTGCAATGGTCATGGGACTGCGCGAAATTCAAAGGAACAATAGCAAGGGGCTGGTTAAGTGGATTAGCCTAACTGCTGTATTGGGCGCGATTTTCGTCGGGCTGCAAGCAGTTGAATACACCATCCTCTCGAACGAGGGGATCACTATTTATTCAAGCGAATACGGGATGCGTTTTTACGCCCCGACAGCGATGCACGGCGCACACGTTATCATCGGCGTGATCTGGGCGCTCTATGTGGTCTTTGCGGCGCGGCGCGCACGGTATTCAGATAAGAATTATATCGGTGTTGAAATCTTCGGTCTGTACTGGCACTTCGTGGATGTCGTATGGATTATCCTGTTCACGGTAATTTATCTTTTGTAAGAGGGCAACATGAGCGACGATAAGACAATCTCTGAACTTTCAGCTGTTAAAGCTGAGGAAGAAATTGCCTCAAACGAGGCTCACGTTGATGCTTCTCTGGAAAAAGGCGAGAAGGCGATCATGGCATCGGGGCTGGATGAGCATCCCGAAACGCCTGAAGAGGCGCTGCCGCATATTCATCCCGACTACACAATTCTGTTCGGGCGGCGGATCAATGCCAATTTTTACGTGGTCATCTTCGGTATTCTGGCTGTCATCACGCTAATTGAAGTGATCATCGCCGAGATCTTTCCGGATGGCTTTCTGCGCACGATACCGCTGGTGGTGTTATCGTTAGCAAAAGCTGTAATGGTGATGCTGTTCTACATGCACCTGCGAGAAGATAGCAAAATATTTGCCGTTGCGGTGGCGCTGCCGCTGATCGTGGGCGTCATATCGGTGATGTTCCTGCTGGCAGTACCAAGCACTGGATATTAGAAGCGACTTTCAGCCCCTCTCCTACAACCCTCCGGGAGAGGGGTTCACTTTCACACAATCTTCGCTAACGACATAAATCTACAACACGATCCCGCTGCTAATTCTTGGATCGCAGAGAAAACTAAACGCCCGATCATTGAGGCATAAGTTGAACAGACGATGACGGAAAAAGATCAGGTTTTCGACAGCCCGACTGGATGGGTGAATAAACATATTCAGGAATATGTGGAAAGCGATGGGAAAACTGGCCACAAGTGGCGCGGTTACCCGACACTACTGTTGACGACGAAGGGTAGAAAAACAGGCAAACTGCGGCGAACGGCGCTTATTTATGGCACAGTTGGCGATAACTATGTGATTGTCGCATCGCGCGGGGGACACTCACACCATCCGTCGTGGTTTCTAAACTTAGTTGAAAATCCTGAAGTTGAGTTACAAGTAGGAGCCGATCAATTTTCAGCGCTGGCGCATATAGCCGTGTCAGACGAGAAACAGCGTTTGTGGTCAATGATGGTTTCGGTCTATCCTCCTTACAAGAATTATCAGGCGAAGACGACCCGCGATATTCCGGTGATTGTGTTGACGCCAAAGCGCGAGAAGTAGCCTCACCATTTTACGGGTTCGAACTACGGTGAAGACCCGTATGCCATGCCCCGACATACGTTCTGATGTATGTAAACGGGCGAGGGCAATGATGCCGGCTCACCCGTGTGACGGGCTGAAGGTGGCTAAACAAGGCGGAGCAGGGGCGGGGTTGTAAGTAGGTTTTCTGCCCGGGAGTTGAAATTTTCAGGCGGATTCTAAGACCCCTAGAAAATAGGTTGATTTCTTCGGGAAAAATCTCCATTTGCAGCCTGTTTTCTCTCAGTAGAACTGGCGTTGGTTTCTCGCTGAAAATCCGCATAAAAATTTGACGAAATATTTATATACACGCACAAAAAAACGTTATATACTGCATCAGTTGCCTGGATTATGTTCACCTCGACAAGGAGACCCGTAGAACGAGATGACTGTCCGTCTGGACGCGCTTTTGAACGAAGTTCCCACACCTAGCTTGATCCTTGATTTTGCAGACATTGCCGATAACTATCAGCAATTTGAAGCTTCCTTTCCCGGTAGTTTGATTTATTACGCCATGAAAGCTAATTCCAACGCGGATATTATCCAGTTGGTGGTGAATCGCGGCGGCGGTTTGGAAATTGCCTCGATGGCAGAGCTGGAAAAGTCGTTCAATGCGGGAGCTGATGGCTCACGCATCATTTGCAGCAACCCGATAAAGAATCCGGCGTTTTTGCGGCGGATGCATGAAGCGGGCGTCTATGCAGTGGTTGTCGATTCGATCTACGAAGTCGAAAAGGTAGCGCAGTACATGCCCGGCGCACGCGTTTATATGCGCCTTGCTGTGGATAACAAGGGCAGCGTTTTGCCGCTGGACGGCAAATTTGGCGTGGATGCGGCGCTGGCGCTGGAACTATGCGATCGTTCCCGCGAACTTGGCTTGAATCCTATCGGATTATCGTTCCACGTTGGCTCTCAGTGCCTTTCGCCCGACAACTGGGTGAAAGCGATTGCGGCATGTGGCAACGTGTGGCGTGAAGCAGCGCAGCGCGGTCACGATTTCTTTTTTCTGGACATTGGCGGCGGTTATCCGGCAGGCAGCAAGCACGATGCCAGCATTCCCACGATTGCTGACATTGGCAGCGTGGTGATGGAGGCGGTTGCTAACCACATTCCCTACACGCCCGACCTGATGCTGGTGCTAGAGCCGGGGCGCGGCCTTTCCGGTGATGCTGGTTGGCTGGTGACAACGATTGAAGGCAAGGCGGTGCGTGGCAGCGGCGAATGGCTGTATCTGGATGCCGGCGTGTTCAACGGCCTGATGGAGACATTTGAGGGCTTCCCGCCTGTCGTAAAGCTGCTGGCAAGCGACGCCGATACGCGTCCCCTGCGTCGTTATACGATTGCTGGCCCGTCATGCGATTCGTGTGATGTGGTGGCGCGCAATCTTGAAATGCCAGAAGCGCACATTGGCGAGCGCATTATGTTCATTGACGTGGGCGCGTATACTAACGAATATGCGGTGCCGTTCAACGGTTTCCCAATTCCAGAAGTGGTGGCGCTGAACCGCCACGTGATTGATGAAATACCGTCGGTATACGCAGCGGAAATGTCTGCGTAATTACGGGGCGTTGATAGGGACATAAATGCAGGGGCGGTCAGAGATGGCTGCCCCTGTTTTGTTTTTAGAACATGCTGCGGATGAGCCAGCGGTTCGCCACCACAAAGCGTATACTGGTCATAGTGACGTGACGGAGTGAAAGAGGCGGGCATGACAGGGCAATTTGCAGGCAAAGTGGTGTTGATCACCGGAGCGGCGGGCAATCTGGGGCAGGCGGTGACACGGCGTTTTGCCAGCGGAGGCGCAAAACTGGCACTGGTAGATCGAAGCCTTGAGCGACTGATCGCACTAGCGGATCAGATAAACGCTGAACATGGCGTGCATGTGATGACGCTAACCGCTGATTTGAGTGCGCCAGAGGAAATTGACGCGCTGGTATCGAAAATTCATGAACGGTTTGGGCGGATTGATATTCTGGCGCATACGGTTGGCGGGTATGCAGCGGGTAAGACGGTTGCGGATGGCGATCTGGATATCTGGGACAGGATGATGAACTTGAATGCGCGGCCTGTGTATTTAGTGGGCGGGCGCGTGGCTGCACAAATGTTGAAACAAGATCAGGGCGGGAAGATCGTGTTTGTGCTGGCGCGT
>CAZBPB010000046.1:13831-14911 GCA_964493565.1 uncultured Pleurocapsa sp.
GCAATAAGCACAGCGCATATACGGCTAGTAAGGCGGCGGCACAGCGGGTGATGGAGAGCCTATCAGCAGAAGTGCGCGATCAGGGAATCAACGTGAACGCAGTACTGCCAAGTGTGATTGACACGCCGCCAAACCGGGCAGATATGCCCAATGCCGATTTCAGTAAGTGGGTGACGCCGGAACAGATTGCCGATGCGATTGTATTTCTGGCTTCGGAAGAGGCCAGCGGGCTGCATGGTGTGAGCCTTGAGGTGTATAACAGGGCATAAACGCGCCATTTGATAAGTCTGTAGAGGCGCAATAACCCGCCCCTACAGGCCATAAAAGCACACTCAAAGCTAGTCCTACGCTCACCGTGTCATAGTGCCGTCGTTGAAAATGCCGGTAGAATGGCAGCCGAGATTGGCGGCGGTGGCGGCTTCTTCAAGATCGCGGAAATAGGCAGTTTGACCCGTATCGGGGCGATATTCCACCGCTTCTGCCCAGCCTTGAGCAACCAGCGTGGCATTTACGAAGGTATCGCCGACATATACGTAGCGGAGAAGGCGACCATACTGGTCGGTATCGCTGACATCGCGCACCAGAGTCACGGTTTGCCCGCGCACGAGATTTGCATTGACATCACGGGCATCACCGTAACATGGCTCATCACGTTCGGGGGTGTTCACGCCGACATAGCGCACGCGCTGTTCTACGCCGCCGATAGCAACGTCAATGGTATCACCGTCAATAATATTGGTGACGACGCCAGTTTCACCGCTGGCGGGCTGCTGTGAAATGACACCGCTGCTGTTTGTATTACTACTGCCGTCATTATTGTTTGATGGGGCGGGAGTCGTTTCCAGCGTACAGCCTGCGATGACCATGCTGAGCGTGAGCAGACCTGCCCAAATGCGTAGTTTCAAAGCGTATTGACCCTTCTGATATAATACCGTCATAATGACCAATAGAGTGTAACACGCCGACGCAATCATGGATGAATTGATCATCTTGCGCGATGCGCGACCCAGCCGCAGTGATGCGGTGAAAAATCGAGAGCAAATCTTACAGACAGCGCGCGACCTGATCGCTGAGCGCGGG
>CAZBPB010000047.1:0-12764 GCA_964493565.1 uncultured Pleurocapsa sp.
CGAAAGCGCGGGGGCGATCACCACGATTTCAGGATCAACCGCTTTAAGCGCGGCGTAGGTGCGGCACAAAATTTCGGTGAAGGCTTCGGGATCAACCGATTGTTCGCCCCATTCAGGGAAAATATTTGGTTCGTTCCACACCTGAAAATAACGTACTTGCCCCTGATAACGTTCGGCAACAGCGACGGCGAAATCTACAAAGTCCTGGATATCGGCAGGTGGGGCAAAATCACCTGCGGCAGTTTGCGACCATGCGGGTGGATTGCTCAGCCGCGCCTGAATCTGGATGCCGTACTGCTCTGCTAGATTGACAATCTGATCGTATTTTTCCCACGCGTCTACGCCTGCGGGGTCGTTGCGCGTGTCTACAAAATCGCCCTTGCCATGAATTTCGATGTCTTCCCAGACAAACTGCTGGCGAATCCAGTCGAAACCGGCTTCGGCAATCATCTGCATTTGCTGTTCGCGTTTGGCGGGTTCAACTTCCTGTTCAAGAAAGGTATTTACGCCAAACGGACTGACTTCAGCATGATTGACCGGCACGTCTAGCGCCAGATTTAAGGGCTGACGGGTGGCATTACCGAGCCACTCTACAAAGCCGCGCGCCTGCGGGAAAGGTTGTTCTTCGCCGGTTAGATCGTAAAGCGTGCGCCATGCGAGGCCGCGATTAGCAAGATCGAGCGCCAGCAGTGCACCAAGAATCAGCACCACGATCAGGCCAGCGACGGCGATAAGCAAGGAGTTACGGGATAGCCTAAAAGTCATGGGGCGGATTATACGACACCTTTTTCAAGTTTTGACGACAAATACAGTAACGGGTGGGTAAATCGTAGGCGTTCCATCTGTAGTGAAAGAGAAATGGCGATGATGCGTTTTGAATTTGACCGCGATTATATCTTCATTTACGGGCCAGAATGGGCAGATGAACTCATTGACTGCCTGTGGCACGACCCGCTGGCAACGCGCATGATGCAGCGTTTGAATTTGAGTTTTGAGGACGTGCGCGTTTTTTATTTGTCGAAGCCGTATTTCAACCGTATTCGCCAGTGGCTGCTGGACGAAGCCGACCATGCCATTGACCCCGTAGAACTTCTGCTGAATGCCATTTACAGCGAGAAGCTGAACAGCCTGCCACGCGCCAGCTAACCGCTTACCCTCAATCCCCCTCATATTGCATGGCTGCCGGGGGGACGCAAAACAGCGTAAAATTGAATCAGGCTTTTTCACCGGTGATTAAGCGCGCGCGGTTGATCTGATCACGAAGTGCATGCGCGGCTGCTGCGGGATCATCAGCATAAATTACACTGCGCGAGGCGCTGATGATCAAGCCGCCGCCGCTGCTATCCAACCCGGCTTCAACCACTGCTTCTACGGTACCACCCTGCGCGCCAATTCCCGGCACCAGCATCGGAATATCGTCGCCAATAATCGCGCGAATCTGCCGCATTTCATCGGGATAGGTCGCTCCGACGACAAGCATCACATTCTGATTCGCGTTCCATTCGCTGGCGGCTCTGCGGGCAATGTACGCCCATAACGGGATACCGTTCACCTGCAAATCTTGAATTTCGCGAGCATCCGGGTTGCTGGTGCGGCACAGAATGATACAGCCCTTTTCGGCGCGGCTGAGAAAAGGCATCATCGAGTCTTTGCCGAGATAATGATGCAAGGTAACGCTGTCAAATCCAAGCGTATCAAAAATGGCGGCGGCGTAATGGCGGCTGGTGCTATCCATATCCCCGCGTTTGGCATCGCAGATAGTCAAAATATCCGGGTAGCTGCGGCGTAGGTACTGAATGGTATCGGTCAGATCGCGCAAGCCCTCAATGCCACGCGCCTCGTAAAAGGCCATATTTGGCTTGTAGGCGGAAACATAAGGGGCGGTCTGGTCAATGATCCAGCGATTGAATGCCGCAATATCACCCCCAAAACGCCCCGGAATTTTTGCGGCTTCAGGGTCAAGCCCAACACAGACCAGCGACTCTGCTGTTTTTGCCCGCGCGCGATATTTCTCAACTGCGTTCATTCAAGCCCTTTCATCAAAATGGCTGTCGGTATGCAGGATGGTGTCGAAATTAGTGAGGGTGTGCAGGCGCACGTTGGCGGCGGCAAAGGCATCTTCAGCTTCGCGGAAGCCATAGCTGACAATCGCCAGACAGTCGGTAACGACTGCGCCTTCGTCACGCAGTGCCTGTACCCCGCTTAGACTGCTGCTGCCAGTGGTGATCATATCTTCAATCAGCAGGGTTCGCAGCCCGACGACTGAGCCACCCTCGACCCGATTTTTCAGCCCGTGATCTTTGGATTGTTCGCGAACAAACACCGACGGCATTTCCATCATATAAGCCAGCGCCGCGCTGTGGGGAATACCGGCAGTTTCAATACCGGCGATGATCTCAAAATCCAGCCGCCGCGATGAAATCAGGCCGGAAAACCCGCGAATGACCACCCGCCATGCGCGCGGGTAAAAGGGTACGCGGCGGTTATCTACATAGACAGGAGAGAGAATGCCGGATTTGAAGCGTACAGGCTCGCGATCATTAAAACCCACCGCGCCGATTTCCAGAAGTGCCCGCGCTACCTGCTGTTCAATCATGATTATCTGACCTCATGTTAGCCTTCACCTCGCCATCTTCCTCCAGACCAGGGGTTCACCTTTTCACCCGTTTGGAGAAGCTATGTCATTCCTCGCAGCACAACCAGCGGTTTATTGTGTCTGTAAGCGTTCACTTGCAATGATGGCAGTCGCTAAAGGCCCGCGAAATACCAATGCTGACCAGAGTTGTGCCGCGTAAATACCAATATTCGTGAAATCAGAAAGTGATGCACCGTCCAAGATGCCACCACAGGCGATCACATCAACGCGTTCTGCCTGCGCTTCCCTAGCTTTGAGGAGCGCAGCACAGGCTTCTAAAGCCGGAACATGCAGCCTTCCACCGCCGACACCCGCAGTTAGCGCGTGATTGTCAGGCGACGGCTGACCCATCGTATTGGTCGCGATGATGGCTTTGACACCAAATTGGCCTGCTGCTTCGATCAGAGCGGCATACTGCGCCTCGCTTAAACACGGACTTACTTTTAACCAGAGCGGTGTGGTCTTTCCGTGGCTAGCGATGAGCTTGACCAACGACTGGCACAGATCTGCAGCTTTTTCGGCGGTCTGGTGACCGCGTGGATCGTCTTCGGTATTCGGGCAGCTTAGATTGAGCGTAAACCATGACGGCTGAACCCCGGCATCCAGAAAAGGGCTGAAGGATTCCAGCGCCTCGTTTTTTTCCTGTTCTCGCTCGGTAACGCCGGGGCTGACCGCGATATTGATTCCGAAAACAGACGGTAATTCGGCTTTGTGAATTGCGAGAAACGAGGCAGCGGCTTTTGCGCCGGGATTTCTCAATCCGACTCGATTTTGCGTGGAGCGCGACTGCCTATCACGCCAGACGACGGTGCCGGGATTGCCGATGCGCGGCCAACGGGTGAACGAACCAAATTCGACTACACCGGAAAGCGCCGGCATTGAGCGCCATCCGGGGATGATATTTTCGCCGCGCTCGACTGCTGACTGCACGGAAGCTTCGTCATCATAGCCATGACCTTTGACCAAACCGGCAGCGATCATCATCCTATCTGGCAGAGTGATCCCGCCAGCTACAACCGGGTCATTCACCCGTGTAGCGCGGCGGACAGCGCGGCACAGCGCCAGCAAGAGGCCAGAATTATCTGCCCGATTTAGCCAGTTCATCATTTGTTGATGGCTGTGGTGCGCGCTCTGGCGAAAGATCAGCGGACGCGCAGCTTTTTGAAATGTCCAGTCGTAAGCCGAAAGCAGCGGGTTCATGCGGGTTGATGCCGGATATTGCGACCAAATCCGGCGTGAGCAAGTATTTGTTCACCATCGAACACTGATGTGCCGCGAATCCAAACGCCGGTCACTTTGCCACGCACTTTCATGCCGTTAAAAGGTGACCAGCCGCAGGCAGTAAACAGGTTTTCATTTCGAATCTCGTGGGTGGCATCAAGATCAATAGATGTGTAGGTATCAATATCGTGCTCGATATGAAAGATGCGGCGCGGGTTGGCGGCGACCAGCTCTACCAATTGATGTTGATCAATGCGCCCTTCGTGAAGCGCGAGGCAGAGCAAGGGGATAGTAGTTTCCAGTCCCGGAACGCCGTAGTAAATGCGATCACTGTCTTTTTCTGCGCGTGTGTGCGGGGCGTGATCGCTTTCGATCACGTCTACCAGCCCGCTGGAAACTGCCTCCCACAAAACATCCTGATCACGACGGGTTTTCAGTGACGGTTTCATCAGCCCGAAAGCGCCCAATTGCGGCACGTCATCTTCGGTCAGGTATAGATGATGCGGCGTAACACCGATGCTTACCGGAAGTCCATCGGCTCTGGCCTGTCGCAGATAGCCGATTTCTTCGGTGGTGCTGATATGGCAGAAGTGAGTGTGGACGCCGTACTTACGGGTGAGGGTAAGAATCCGGGCAACAGTTTCGCCTTCGGCATGTACGGCAATTGGCTGAAGGTTGCCAGAACGCCTCCATGCCGCGAAATGGGCTTCACGCATGGCATCATCCTCAATTAAGAGGTCGCCGGTGGTGGCATTGCAGTACATTTTCATGCCGCAAATATCACTGGCAATGTAGGCGTAAATATCGGCATCGGCAACCGGGCCAGCGCCATAATACACCCCCCAATCACTGACAGCCTCGCGCGCTATTGCTTTCAATTTGATATTCAGTGCTTCGGGGGAAGTAGTTGAGGGCGGTGTGTTGGGCATATCCAACACCGCAGCATAACCGCCAGCCAGCGCGGCGGCGGTTTCGCTGGTGAACGTACCTTTGTGTGACCACTCCATGCCACGCAAATGGACATGTGGATCAACCGGCGCAGGGATGATTAACGTGTGGTGCATTATACAACCCTGATCCCTAACCCTTCTCTCTCAGGGAGAAGGAGAGAAGTTACGGATAGAGGTTTTTTGCCGAGTAATTTACTCAGAGTGTTTCTTAGAGAATTGATCATGGCTTGACCGCGCCCAGCACAGCGGCTAGAAGCGCCATACGCACGAACATACCGTTTTCCATCTGCTTGAAATAAGCGGCGCGCGGGTCAGCATCCAGCGCGTCACGGTCATCAGGGCCGCCCATCTCGGTTTTGCGCGGCAGCGGATGCATCAGGATCATATCTGATTTTGCGGCGCTAAGGACACGCGGGGTCATTACGAAAGCATCGCGGATGGCTTCGTATTGGCTGCGTTCGGCAAAACGCTCTTCTTGCACACGCGTCCAGTAAATCACATCACTTTCAGCGATGACATCGCCCAGCGCGCCGGTTTCAATGATTTGAATATTGCGCGTTTTCAGATAATCGAGAATGGATGCAGGCATCCGCAGCGATTCCGGCGAGACAAATGCCAGGGTCGCATCTTTAGGCTCCAGCCTGCCGATCAATTTCGCCAGCGAATGTACGGTGCGTCCATGTTTCAGGTCACCAACCATGGTGATCACTTTGCCGCTGGTGCCGCCCTTCAGGTCAACGATGGTGAACAGGTCAAGCAGCGCCTGCGTAGGATGTTCGCCAACGCCGTCGCCTCCGCTGATCACCAGCGTTTTGTGACCTAGCTGCTGTGCAAGTTGATCCAGATAGAAGGCTGCTTGATAGGATGAACCCACTTCTGGGTGGCGCAGTACGATCACATCAGCGTAGCAGGCGGCAGCGCGAACCGTATCGGCAAGGTCTTCGCCTTTGTAGACCGATGAGAACTGAACGCCGTTGCTGGCGGCGATGACGCGCCCACCCAGGCGGCGCATGGCGGATTGAAAGGACATGTCGGTACGGGTGCTGGCTTCATAAAACAGAGAAGCCATCACAAATTCGGCGCAGCGATCTATCAATGAGCGATCTTGACGGCGAATACGCTCTCGAAAGTCGAAGACTACATCGAATAATGCGCGTAGATCGGTTTTGCTGAATTGTTCTACGGTAACGATGTGTTTACCGGCAAAGTTACCATCAATAGAATGTGGCGTATACCGTTGTAGAAAGGGTGGCGAATGGCGGTGCAGCCCGTTTTCCTGCTCACTCATGCAAAACCTCCTTGAAACGCATGAAAAACAGATCAGCGGGCTTCGCGGAGTGGGACAACTTGCGAAGCCAAGTGATTGTAAGCTAGGTTGGCTATCGGGGCAAAAAGTGGGGAGTGGGGGCTTTCGAGGATATTGCCTGATGATAACCTCACCCCTCATTCCCCTCTCCGTGCACAGAGAGGGGAAGAAAGATTGAAGAACGGGCGCAGCGCGCTGCGCCCCTACGGACGGGTTTGAGGGCGGGAAATTCTGTTATGTTCAAGAAATATCCCAAAAAACGGACAACGCATGCGTTGTCCCTACGGATAGGTTAGAGGGGAGGCCAAGCGCAGCGCAGCGGGGGTGAGGTCAAGGTCATATCCCGCTATTTCTCCACTCCCAAAAAGTGGCAGTTTGCCGGAAAACGATAATGCCACTGTAAATTGCCTTAACGGATAATCGTGCGTACAATTCGCCGGACTATACAAAACGGAGCTAGAAGGGAACCCGATGATCAAGGAATTTCGTGCTTTTATCATGCGCGGCAACGTAATTGATCTAGCTGTTGCGGTAATAATCGGTGCTGCGTTCACTGCGATTGTAAATTCAATCGTGAACGATTTGATTAACCCGATTATCGGGTTGATTCTTGGCGGGGTTGATCTGACCAATATTTTTGTAGTACTGCGCGATGGCGTGCCACCCGGCCCCTATCAAACGCTTGCTGATGCGCAGGCGGCGGGGGCGCTCACCCTCAATTTCGGTAATTTACTTCAGGCGATCATCAATTTCCTGATCATTGCCATCATCCTGTTCTTCATTATCAAGGCACTTAATACAGCAATGACATTGGGACGCAAGAAGGCCGAAGAAGCACCGGCTGAAGAACCCGCGCCCGATCCGCTGTTGGTGGCGCAGCAAGAATTGAAAGCGAGCATTGATAAACTGACCAGTGCCGTAGAAAAGAAGATGTGACCAGTCAATAAACAAAACGTCCGTGAGAGCGGACGTTTTGTCTGTAAAGCGGTTGTTCATGCATGTTACTGGTAGTAACCATGTGCTAGATTTATCATGACTCTGGTTCTACCAGCGCGAGGCGCTTTGGATGGCCCGTTCCCGACAATCAATGGTGGTGCTTGTGCTCACAATTCCAGTGGCAATCGTCACTTTTTATCTGTTTGCGTCTCTGGTGACACCGACCTCTGCGGTTCAGGGGTCATCCTCCAGTATGGCGGATATTTACGCACAGGCGCTCTCTACCTATCAGGGAACGGCGATTCATCATAGCATTGCAGTCACCCTTGATCCTCTGGTGATTGATCGCGCTGAGACACCAACCCCGATTGATCCGCAGCAGGCGGTATTGATCGCGCAGGGGGCTTCACCAACGCCAACGATTGGCATCAATCCGACGTATGTAATCGCTCGGGGCGATACGCTGTTTGATATTTCGCGGCGCTTCGGCGTTAGCCTTGACAGCATCGTTGCCGCCAACAGCCTTGTGGATATTGACCGTATTAGCATCGGGCAGGTGATCATTCTCCCGTTGTACACACCCAGCGCGACGCCAACGGGGCAGACAACGGTTGAGGTGACGCCGATTGAACTACTGACCGAATCGCCAACATTTACGCCATCAGCAACGGCGACCAATACAGCATCCTCAACGCCGACGGCAACGGTGACTGAAACGCCCTCGCCAACGCTTGAAATTTTTCCGACGAATACAGCGTTACCCGCGCCGACCAGTACCGGCGCGCCGGATCAAACAGCCGCGAACACGCCAGAGGCCACGCGCGAGATACTGGCTATTTCGCTTTCGCCGGACAATGCCGTAGCAACGCAGTGGATAGATGGGTTAGATATGGCGCTGATTCAGCCGATTCCGACTGCGCTCACCATTGGCCCGCAGGGTGAAACCACGATCAATGGCATCATGTTGGGGCAGTATGTGGTGATGGATGAAGTGACTCAGGAACACGTGCGTGAGATTTTTGCGTTGGGTCAGTCATTAGGGCGCAACCCGCGCGCCTTCTCCAAAGTGGGGGACAGCACCATTGAAAACCCCTTCTTTATGGATCGTTTCGATACGCCTGACGGATACAATCTCGGCGTTTACAGTTGGTTGCAACCGGCTATAGACTGGTTTAGAGGCTCATTTAGCCGTGACAGCGTGGCGGTGCGGGTGGCGATGCACACATGGAACGTGAATGATCCGATGTGGGCAGACCCGTACCAGTGTGAGGGTGGCGAAAGTCCGCTGGAGTGTGAAATCCGCTTAAATAATCCGGGATTCATCTTCTTCCGTCTTGGCGTGAACGATGTTGGCGTGCCCGGAATGGTTGAAGAGAATTTGCGCGCGGCTATTGAATACAGTCTCGAAAATGGCGTCGTGCCGATTATTGGCACAAAGCCCGATCTACGACCCGGCACCGAGCAAAACAACGATATCATGCGGCGGTTGGCGGATGAATATCATGTTCCGCTGTGGGATTTTGCGGTGCTGGCAGATGTGATTCCGGGGCGTGGATTGGGTAGTGACGGCTCGCATATGACTACTTATTACCTGCACGATTATACCCAGCCTGTTGCCTTTCAAACCGGACATGGTGTACACAGTCTGGCGGGGCTGATTATGCTGGACTCGCTGTGGCGGGTGATCTATTCTGATATGTAGGGCGTGAAACGTGTTTAAGAGATTGCTTTCACGCGAAAATATGTTTGCCCTTGCGCTGTGCTTGATCGTGATCGTGATGATCATCGTGACGACCAGCACCGCGCCTCAATGGATTTATCAGGGATTTTAGAACTTGGATCTCGTGCAGATCGCGGTGATGCTGGCTGCTGCCGCGCTGTATGTGACGATTTTGCCCGCGCGCTGGCGTGGGTGGACGTTGATGATCGGCAGCGTGGCGGCAATCTACTGGTTGCAGCCTTAGCTAGCGATTCGCTGGCTGGATTATGCCCTGCCGACGGCGATACTGGCGATTGCCATACTCGGCTGGTATTTCACGCTGCCCAAGGATGTGAAACCGAAGCGGGCTGATGCGGCGGCCTTCATTGTTAGCATAGCCATCATCCTGATCCTATCACTGACCCGATATGTTGAATTTCCGCTGGAACTGACCACCCGCCCGCCGCCAATTGAAACGGTGATCATTGCGCTGGTCGTGCTGCTGGGCGCTGGACTGCTCATGCGGCGTTTTTTGCCACCGAATACGCTGCTTTGGATTGCGTTGATTGGCATTGTCGCGCTGTTTGTTGTCGTCAAAACGCCGGCTCTGGCAGAGGAAACGGCGAGATGGCTGCGATTGAATGCCAGTCAGGACGGTTCGCTGGCGACCAGCGCAGAACTGGCGTGGCTGGGCTTTTCGTATGTGGCTTTCCGGTTGATCCAGACCATTCGCGACCGGCAAAGCGGCATTTTGCCAGAACTCTCTTTGAGTGAATATCTGACGTTTATAGTGTTCGCCCCCGCCTTCGCCGCCGGGCCGATTGCCCGCGCCGAAAACTTCAGCGAGTCTTACCGGGCGCTGCCGGGGATGAAAGGGGTAGACGCCCAAAGGCTGACGGTTGGCCTGTCGCGAATTGCCGTAGGCATGTTTAAGAAGTTCGTGATTGCAGACAGCCTCGCGGTGTTCAGCCTAAGCCCGACGCTGGCGGAACAGGCGCAAACAACAGGGGCGCTGTGGGTGATGTTGTATGCCTACGGCTTCCGGCTGTTTTTCGATTTTAGCGGGTATACCGATATTGCCATCGGGCTGGGCATCCTGTTCGGTATTTTGCTGCCTGAAAACTTTGACCGCCCGTATCTTAAGCATAACATCACCGCTTTCTGGCAAAGCTGGCATAAATCGCTGAGTGATTGGGTGCGCTACTATGTGTATTCGCCGCTTTCACGTTCGATGCTGCGGCGCAAACCGAAGCCCTCAAATTATGTGATCATTTTTATCAGTACGATGGCGACGATGGTGGTGATCGGCCTGTGGCATGAAATGACGATTCCCTTTTTGATCTGGGGAGTATGGCATGCCGGGGGACTTTTCACTCACAAAGTGTGGTCGGACAAAACGCGCGCGTGGTATCGCAACCTGACGCCGGGGCGAAAGCGGGCGTGGACGGCTGCCGGCGTGCTGATTACCTTTCAATTCGTTATGTTGGGGTGGGTGTGGTTTGCCATGCCGACAGCAGGCCAGGCTTTGACGGTTTTTGCCGGATTATTCGGCATGAACGCGGGCGGCGCGCCATGATGCCGGGCTGGGATTGGCTGACGCGCGCCAGATATACGGGCGGCTTCATGCTGCGAGTGCTGCTGAAGGCGGCGCTCCTATTTTTGATCGCTAACCTATTGTTTGCGCTCACCAATCCTGTGCCCGTGCTAGGTAGGGTCAGCGTTTATAACCTGCTTACGCCGGGACGGTTGCGCCTGCCGTATGGCGAATCGGAAGCCTCTTATAACCTGAGCCTGTATGACCTGAACGCTATGTTTGCCAGCCAGACCGTCAATGGCCGCCCCAGCCCTGACGAGGCGACGGTGCTGGTGATGGGAGATTCTTCAGTGTGGGGCATTTTGCTAGAAAACAAGGATACGCTGGCAAGCTGCCTTGATCAACGTGGGTTGAGCGTGGATGGCCGCCCTGCGCGGTTCTACAACCTTGGCTATCCGACACTGAGCGCCGCCAAAGATTTGCTGCTGCTAGATCGGGCAATGGACTACCAGCCAGATTTGATTCTGTGGCTGGTCACACTGGAAAGTATGCCCCGGGGCGAACAACTGGCGACGCCATTGGTTCAGAACAATGCGCCAGCCATGCGCGAATTGATCGCGGCTTATGATCTTGATCTGGACGCGAGCGACTCGCGCTTTGTTGATCCTGATTTCACGGAACGAACGCTGATCGGGCAGAGGCGGGCGCTGGCGGATTGGTGGCGCTTGCAGCTATATGCCTTCCCGTGGGCGCAAACCGGCATTGATCAGGTGATTGGCGAGTACACGCCGCGCAGCAACGATTTCGATAATGATGCGACATGGTATGATTTCACCGAACCTGAGCAGCTAGATGATTCGACGCTGGCTTTCGATGTGCTGAACGCTGGTATGGCGCGGGCAGGGGATGTGCCGGTGATGATGATCAACGAGCCAATCTTCACTGCCGATGGGATTAACAGCGATATTCGCTACAACTTCTGGTATCCGCGCTGGGCATATGATCGCTATCGGGAGTTGATGAGCGAACACGCGGAAGAACAGGGCTGGAACTACCTTGATCTGTGGGATGCAATACCAGCCTCTGAATTTACGGACAGCCCGGTACACTTAACGCCAGCAGGATCACAGATGTTATGCGATCAGGTGGCAGCGGCATTGGGGAATGTGCCTTAGAACCCTCACGCCTGTCCCTCTCCCTGAGGAAGAGGGGTTTTCGACCCGGATCATGTGGCGGGCATAAAGATTTGCTGAGCTGTGTAGCTCAGTAAACGTTGATATTGCCACTCGCGCTCGGTAGCTACCGCTGCATCTGCTTCAGAGTCGCTGCTAGCTCTATAAATAGCCTGTAACGCATAGTTTGCAGCGCCGAGGGAATGCGTTGGGACATGTGCAGTCGCCACCGCCTGACCACAGGCGCGGGCGGCAGAAAGCGCTGCATTATCTTCGCCTACATCACGGGCAGCGGCATGAGAATCAAGCGAAGCTTTGCGAATAATTGCCATTTTGAACTCGCTTGTATTGATCCACGTTTGCAGTGTTTCCAATGCATTTCGCGGGCGATGATCGTCCGGGTATTTCTCCTCAAAGTATGGCAGAACACGTTCGGCACACGCTTTTGCCCATATGCCCAAAACTTTATGATCAGCGCTTCCCATCAGCACCAGTATCCGCTCATCTTTGTGTGCAATTGAAAATTTAGGTTTGACCATATTTTGCCTAAACTTCTCCGACATTCTTATAAGGGTCATTCGTGGTTTTATGACTTTGCTGGTAGATTGCGGACGCAGATTTGAAAAATCCGTAGCCAATGACGACACCTGTCATACGAAGAATGATGTCATCAACGTCTGCTGCCCCTAAAGTGGTTACAAGTTGAACAAATTCAAAACTAAGTGAAACGAGAAAACCCAGAACGATAACCACGATCAATTTTCGGGCTTTTTGAGTGATCAAGGGGAGAAGAAATCCCAGTGGGATGAAGACCGCGATGTTGTAAATAAGCGTGGTGACTTCAACCCGCAGTTGAGCATTAAACAGGCTATTTCCGATTGTTCTGAAGGGAATGAAATTTGCTGTTTGGAGATGCTGTACAAATCGATCAACTGACCATTCGCTGATTATGTCGCTGATCATCGCATCAGGGTATTGGAAGATGATGGATTTCATGAGCAGAATCAGATAGGCGATAAGGCAAATGACACAGAATATTTTGAAGATACGTTTTTCCATGTTTTTCCTGTAAATTTGCTTTGCCTACAGCTTACCAACGGAACGCTATAAGGTCTATGGAGCCAGTTATACTGTTTATATTCTTATCTCAACTATAGGGAATAGAGCCATGCCTGAAGCTGAAGTGCGCGAAAAGCTGCGCCAGTTTATCCTGACCGACTTGATTAAAGACCCAAAATATCCTTTGACCGATGACGAGGGCATCGTTTCTGGCGGCATGATTGATTCGTTTGCTTTAGCCGAAATCGGGGT
>CAZBPB010000047.1:12840-14803 GCA_964493565.1 uncultured Pleurocapsa sp.
GGAATTCAACGTTTACATCCCCGATCCAGACCTGACCGTAGCCAAAATGAACACGCTAAACCTGATGGTTGCGCGAATCATGCGCGATATCAAGTAGCCCGATATGTCCATATTAACGCTTGAAACCCGCGCGGCATGGCGCACGCTGCTGGATTCGCAGACGCTGCTAATGCCGGATGAACGCCCGGCGATCATCTATGTGGAAACCGAAAAAGCGCCGCTGACCGTTACCCGCAGTCAGTTTGTGGGCGAGGTGATGCGCTGTTCAGCGGCGTTAACGGCGGTAGGCATTCGCGCACATGATCTGGTGATCATCGCCCATACCCAGAATTTAGAGAGCATTTATGCTTTCTGGGGGGCGCTGTGGCTGGGCGCTGTACCTTCTATGTTTCCGACGCTGACCGAGAAACTCGATCCCGTCCTGTACATGCACTCGATGGCGGAACTGACGCGCAATTCGGAAGCCAAAGCGGTGCTGACTACGGATGCTTTTGCGCCAGAACTGGCAAAACATTGTGCTTGCCCGGTGTATGGCAGCAGTGATTGGCTGCCTGAGCGTGATGACCGGACTGAATACACCAATATGATGCTGCGCCGTCCGAAGCCGGACGAAATCGCCTTTTTGCAGCATTCCAGCGGTACGACGGGGTTGCAAAAAGGGGTGGCGCTTTCGCATCAGGCGGTCTTAAACCAGCTTGCCAGCTACGCAGATGCGCTGAAGCTTTCTGAAACGGATGTGATCGTGAGCTGGCTGCCGCTGTATCACGATATGGGCTTGATCGCCGGTTTCATTCAGCCGATTGTGCAGGGTGTCCCGCTGGTGTTGATGTCTCCATTTGATTGGGTGCAGCATCCGGCGCTGCTGCTGCGGGCGATTCATGATTTCCGCCCAACGTTGTGCTGGCTGCCGAACTTCGCCTACAACCATCTAGCACGGCGAGTGCGCTCGCGAGACAGCGAGGGGCTGGATTTATCGTCCATTCGCGCATTCATCAACTGCTCCGAGCCGGTGCGAAACAGCAGTCACCAGCTTTTTCTGGAACGATTTGCGGTCAACGGCGCAGCATCCAACCAGTTTGCTGTAAGCTATGCAATGGCTGAGAACACGTTTGCCGTCACCCAAACGACGGTTGGGGAAAGCGCAAATGTGGATATGATCGATCTTGTGGCCTTGCAGCGCGATTTGAAAGCTGTGCCTGTGGCGGCAGATGCGCCTTACGCGGCGGCGCAAGTTTCGTGTGGCAAGCCCGTCGCAAATACGGCGGTCAAAGTCATAAATGATCAGGGCGAGAGGCTGCCAGAGCGTTCAGTGGGTGAGGTGCTGGTCAAGAGCGATTGTATGCTGACGGGCTACTACCGCCGCCCGGATTTGCAAGCGTTCGATGCAGATGGTTGGTACAAAACGGGTGATAGGGGCTATATTGCGGAGGGCGAAATTTACATTGTTGGTCGCAGCAAAGACCTGATCATCACGGCGGGAAAGAACGTATACCCGCAGGATATTGAAGCTGCTGCATATGAAGTTGAAGGCGTGCATCCCGGGCGGGCGGTAGTATTTGGTGTGCCGGATGAGCGCGAGGGTACCGAATTGATCGCCATCGTTGCTGAAGTGGATGAAGCTGATGAGGATATGCGTAAGCAGATTTATCAGTCTTTGCGCCAGCAGGTGGTTCGAGCCACGGAAGTGACGGTTAGTTTTGTCTCGCTGGTCGAGCGCGGCTGGCTGATCAAAACCTCCAGCGGCAAAACTGCCCGCGCTGCCAACCGCGACAAATGGCTGCTTGAGCGGGCTGAGGGGAAATTGTAGAAACATTAGGGATGTTTGGATGAGGAAATTTCATTTGCCGGGAAAACACCTGATTGCTGCTGCATTTTCGCTGATGCTGGTTGTCAGCGGCTTAACACCTGCCTCGGCGCAGGAAGTGGTGGCGGTGCCGCATACTTCGCCCTTTTCTGATGCGGT
>CAZBPB010000048.1:0-432 GCA_964493565.1 uncultured Pleurocapsa sp.
TCGAAATGTTGCCCTGAAGATGATCCATGCGGGCTTGAGCGAAGACCCGCAGTTTGTGCTGCGCTTTGAGCGCGAGGCGCAAATCATTGCTGCGCTAGACCATCCGCATATTGTGCCTGTTTATGACTATTCTGAATATGACGGGCAGCCCTATCTGGTGATGAAATTCATTGAAGGGCAAACGCTCAAGCAGTACCGTGCCGAAAACCCGCCCGATCTTGAAACAGTTTTGAAATTGATGATGCCGATTGCTGATGCGTTGGATTATGCGCATCAGCAAGGGGTGATGCATCGTGATGTGAAGCCCAGCAACATCTTATTGGACTTGCAAACGACACCATACCTGACCGATTTCGGATTAGCACGACTGTTTGAACACGCTAACAGCACGATCAGCCAGAGTATGTTGATCGGTACGCCTGCCTATATGTC
>CAZBPB010000048.1:442-3640 GCA_964493565.1 uncultured Pleurocapsa sp.
GGTAGATTATCGTTCCGATCTTTATTCGTATGGTGTGGTGCTGTATGAGTTGATCGTCGGGCAGGTGCCGTTCGCTTCGGGCACACCACATGTGGTCATTCACGATCAGATTTATCGCGAACTGCCGACGCCTACTGAACTCAACCCGAAGGTGCCGAAACCAATTGAGATTGTGCTGGTGCGCGCTCTGGATAAGGCTCCAGAGAAACGATATGGATCAGCAAATGAACTCGTGGACGCGCTGCGTGATAGTCAGATTCAAGAGGCAGATTCATATGATGGCCTGGCGAATCCCGTGACTGTTTCATTCGCTGGAACTCCGAGTTCTCTAACGCGACCGGCAAAGACACCCGGAAAGTCACGCCGGTGGATCGTTTTTGGCTGTCTCGCGCTGACGATCCTGGCAGTAGTGTTTACGCTGATATTCTTCCGCCAGATGCGGATTTTGAGGGAACAACGGGAGAATGCTGTACAAACCGCAGAGTCTGGCGCACAAGTGATGCCGATAGAGACATTCATATATAACATCCCGGCATTGACGTTGAACGATGCCAGCGCGAATTTGCGGGCAAACCAGCAAGATGAACAGGCTCATTTACAACTTGCTGAAGCACAGTATGGAGAAGGGGATCGAACTGCGGCAGCCGGAACACTGTTGAATGGCGCCGAATATGCGGATGATTTGCTCCGATATTCCCTAACCGCTGCGTCATTGGCGTTAGCACACGGTGATTTGAATACCGCTTATGTGTACTCGGCACTGGCAACGGAGGAAGCAGAAGGCACAGATTTGACTGCCTCAATCCGCGCATGGGTTGGCGAACAACTTTACTTTGCGGCTTCGGGTGAGCTGCCGAATCTGGTACTGCTGCGGAGGACGGCAAACGAGCGAGGCATTCCATTTACTTCATTACTTGAGGCTCTCGCGGCAAATTCGCTTTTGGCGCATAATCGGCTGCCTGCGGCGATAGCAGCGATTGATGCAGCACTGGCAGAAAATCCATCACTGGCAGAAGTGCTACTGATAAACGGCGAAGTTTTAGCGGCGCGTGGAAATGATGGCGCTGCTCAGCAAAGCTGGCAGCTTGCACAAGAACAACCAGACGCACCTGATTGGGTGCGTGAGCGAGTGAGAACTTTACTGACGACTGGAACTACCTAGGAGAGTAACATGCGGATTCCAATCATTGCCGGGAACTGGAAGATGAATAAGACGGCAGCCGAAACAGCGATATTTTTGCGGGAACTAGCGCCAAAACTTGCGGCATTTGCCGGGACAGAACGGGTGGTTTGCCCACCGTTTATCGCTTTAACGGCTGCTGCAGAGGCGCTGTCGGGAAGTGATATTAAGGTTGGAGCGCAAAATGTGAGTGAGAACGAAAAGGGCGCTTACACCTCGCAAGTTTCGGCAGCTATGCTGGAAGGGCTTGTCGAATATGTGATTATTGGTCACTCGGAATGTAGGGAATATTTGTGTGAAACAGATGAGTTGATCAACCATAAAATCAACGTGGCACTGGCACATGGACTGAAGCCAATTTTTGCAATGGGCGAAAATTTGGCAGTGAATGAGGCGGGCAAGACACTGGAATTTGTCGGTGGTCAGGTGCGTGCCGGACTTGAAGGAATTTCACCTGAACAGATGCAAAGTATTGTTGTGGCTTACGAGCCGATCTGGGCGATTGGCACCGGAAAATCGGCAAACGCGCAGTTTGCGAATGATATTACCGGAGGGATACGCGGGGTAATTGAATCGTTGTATGGGGCAGTGGTTGCCGATGGAGTACGTATTCAATATGGCGGCAGCGTGAAGCCTTCTAACATGGCTGAGTATATGTCTCAGGAACATATTGACGGAGCGCTGGTTGGCGGCGCGTCGCTGGTTGTGGATGATTTTGTGAGCCTTGTGCGGGCCGCGCAGGAGACGAAAGGAGCATAAGTCTGGATTTAGGGCAAATTGCGATTTCGCTAGGCGGCGCAGCGGTGTTACTATGGCTGGTGCGTCGCATGCAGAAATGGCTGCATCAACAACTCTTCAAAGTTGGCTGGTTAGTGAGCAAGCGGCTTTCCAGGACGACGGTTATCTATTACCTGATTTTCCTCCCCGGTATTCTACTTTATGAACTCTCGGTGTGGTTTACGGCGACATTACTGAATGTGCGCGCAGATGTTGCTTTCAAGATACCTGAAGAACAAGCTGCGGCGGAACTCAAGCTGGATTTCATTAAGCTGAGCAAGAATACCAGCGCCATGAAAATGGCTTTGTTGACACTTGCGCCAATTGCAGTCGGGATAGTTGTTATCTGGATGCTGGCGAGTTCGGTTCTGGCAATCCCCACCACTGTAGCACCGCTTACGATTACAGGTATTGAGGTGCTGCCCGAGATTGTGCAACGGCTGACCTCGACACCTAATTTCTGGCTGTGGACGTATGTGATTTTCGCTATCGCCAATACCATGTTCCCAACGGATATGAAACCTTTGCGCGGCTGGCAAGGGATGGTGTTGCTGTTGATTCCGGCTGTCGCAGTGGCGTTGATGAGTGCTGCAAGCTCCGTAATGGGCACCTTAATTTCCGAACAGTTGAGCCAGACACTAACCTCGTTCAACGAGATACTGATTGTTGTGATTGGCATTGATATTGTGGTAACGGTCATTTTACGCGTGATCGAAGCTGTTATAGAGCGTGTGAAGGGTGACAGTGCTACGTTTGAAAAGGGTAAACTGGTTGCGCTTACGCGGGCGCAGGTGCAGCAGGCAAAGGCTCAGCAGCGAGAAAAACAGGCAAAGGCAGAACAGGCGAGAGCAAATGTACACCACACGGTATATGATTTGCCGTTTCCTCTGCCATCTGCATCGCTAGGGGGGCAGGCCACTGTTCGGCGTGAACTGACTCCGAGTTTAGGCGAACTGGCAACGCCCTCAGTTGGGCGCGCGGGTGCAAGCGTGATCACCGCCGAGCCGCTGCGAATTGAGGCTACGCCGATAGAGGAGGATGAAAGCGAGGATGACGGGGGATAGCCCGGTCATTTTCCCTGAGTAAGTTTGATTTTGTAATCGTAAGTGTATGGATTTTGCGCTGGACACGATGTGTCGTTGGGGAACAGATTACGCGGGTCGGCGCATATGACGGGAAAGTAGAAAGAGCGCTGCCCCAACGATGAACAACAGCACTCCTAGCGCGATAAATTTGAATAA
>CAZBPB010000048.1:3650-9753 GCA_964493565.1 uncultured Pleurocapsa sp.
TGCTGGTGACGAGTGTGAGCGCGCCAAAGGCGAGGCAAAACACGTAATAGCCAATGACGATCTGTCGCTGACTAAGCCCCATATCCTGCAAGCGAAAATGTAGATGACCGCGATCTCCGCTGAACGGGCTGCGGCCTCGCAGCATACGACTGACTGCCTGCCACACCACGTCAATTAAGGGTAGCCCAAGTACGAGTAAGATTGTTGCCATTTTCGCGCCCCCGATGATACTGAGCGCTCCGAGGGTATAGCCTAGAAATTGAGCGCCACCGCCCATGAAGATGCGCGCTGGATAAAAATTGTAGAGGGTGAAGCCCAGGGTTGCGCCCATCAAGGCTAGCGGCAGCAAACTAACGCTGATTTGGCCTGGTTCTACGCGAAAAGCGCTGTTGATGAAGAGCATGGCACCGGCAATGAATGTGACACCCCCGGACAGCCCATCTAGCCCATCCAGCCAATTCATGGTGTTCATTACAAAGATCAGCCAGAACAGGCTAATGGCAACAGTAATGATGTAGGGAAAACGTTCGGTTTGCTGCCCGGTCAGTGGATTATTGAAATATTCGATAAAGACTTGAAAAGCAATGGCGATACCAGCGGCGGTAAACTGACCAATAAACTGCGGAATTGCCCCAAGTTCATAGATGTCATCTAGCAAACCAACGAGGAAAATGACCAATCCACCGGCTAACAACCCGATCAGACGAATGATCTCATAGGGATCCTGACGGGGCACAGGGAGAAGCTGCGCGGCAAGGACGGCTGTAACAAAGCCGCCAAACAGGGCGATGCCACCGAGTTTGGAAACACGACGCTGGTCTCCTTCATTGATGCGCCTGCCACCGGGCTTAGTGGTAATGTTGAGCCGGCGCCCTAGCCAATCGGCAACGGGCACCAGAATCAAAGAAACGCTCAGACCAATGCTGAAAACCAGCAGGAATGCAATATTTTCGCTCAAGAGCACTGCCTGTTATGTGCCAAATTGGCGGTCGCCAGCATCTCCCAGACCGGGAACGATAAAGCCAACCTCATTCAGGCGTTCATCCAGTGATGCGAGATAGATGGGCACGTCGGGATGCGAGGTGGAAAGGCGTTCTACCCCTTCGGGCGCGGCAATCAGCCCGATATATTTGATACGCTCTACACCAACGTTCTTGAGTAGGTCTACAGTCGCCACAGCGGAACCACCGGTTGCGAGCATAGGGTCGAGGATCAAACAGATTTGAATGCTGGTTTTTTCTGGCAGACGATTGTAATACTGCACAGGGCGCAGCGTTTCTTCATCGCGATACAGGCCTATATGCCACACCTGTACATTAGGAAGAAGCTGCATTACACCTTCGAGCATGCCGAGGCCTGCGCGTAAGACCGGCACAACCCCGATGGTCTCTTCGGCTTTGTAGCCACCAGCCAATCCCATTGGCGTTTCTACGACTTTGGATTCAACGTGAAGGTCTTGGGTTGCTTCGTAACAGAGCAAAAGCGCCAGTTCGCGCATCAATTCGCGGAACGAGCGGTGATCAGTGTTTTTATCGCGCAGCAGAGTAAGTTTATGTCGCACTAGCGGGTGTTGAGAGACGTGGAGACTAGTCATGGGTATTTACTCCTATTGGGGCTGATTGTACGCGGCAGCATATGCCCTGTCAAAGTGGGCTTTTACGGCAAACAGCGCATAAGCTATACTTGTAGTTAGAACATTTAAGCGGATTATTAGAGAGGGCAGGCATGTCCGACGAGGGACGCCTGATTAGTGGCAAGAACCAGAACGACGACCGGGATAATGTGGCGCTAAGGCCACGTTATCTAAGCGATATCGTTGGACAGGATCGCGTTCGCGAGAATTTGCGGATTATTATTGATGCCGCGAAGATGCGTTCAGAGCCGATAGATCACACCCTATTTTATGGCCCGCCGGGGCTGGGTAAAACTTCACTAGCGCATGTGATTGCCAATGAAATGGGATCGAACATTCGCATCACGGCTGGCCCGTCTATCGAGCGTGCGGGCGATCTCGCGGCGATACTGACGCATATGAAGCCAAACGATATCCTGTTTATTGACGAGATTCATCGGTTGGGTAGGGCGGTTGAAGAAGTCTTGTATCCGGCGATGGAAGATTTTGCGCTGGATATTGTGATTGGTAAGGGGCCGGCTGCGAAAAATGTTCGGCTTAAGCTGCCGCGTTTTACGGTGATCGGAGCGACGACACAGCTTGCGCTGCTGGCAGGCCCGCTGCGTGATCGTTTTGGTGCGCGTTTCCGCATGGATTTCTACGATCTACAGGCGATGGAATTCATCATTCAACGCGCGGCGGGAATGTTGAAGATCGAGATTACCCCGGAAGGTACAACTGAGATTGCGCGTAGGGCGCGGGGAACGCCGCGCGTTTCACTGCGTTTGCTGCGGCGGGTGCGCGATTATGCCCAGACCCGCGCTGACGGCGTGATCACCGGCACAGTGGCTGGCGAAGCGTTGGAATTGATGGATATTGATTATCTGGGATTGGATGAGATTGATCGGCGCATATTACGCACAATCATCGAAAAATATAGCGGTGGGCCGGTTGGCTTGCCAACGATTGCCGCCTCAACTAGCGAAGATCCTTCGACAATCGAAGATGTCTATGAACCATTCTTGATGCAGCTCGGGTTTATCAAACGCACTCCACGGGGGCGCGAAGCGACGGCGTTGGCGTATGAGCATCTAGGATTACCGCCGCCGCCAGCACCAAATGAGAACGGGATGCAACCATTGTTTTGATTTGTGTATCATCACCGCTCCCCGCTTAAAGAGGCGATGTTGCAACTGGTCGTTGAATTGGCGCAAGGGGCGCAGCGCGCTGCACCCCCGCGAAACCTGCTGTACGTTTTGGCTGGACGCTATCTGTTTTGGAGCACGTCTACGCCGGGCAGGGTTTTGCCTTCAAGCATTTCAAGGCTGGCACCGCCACCTGTAGAAATATGGGTGATCTTGTCTGCCAAGCCTGATTGCTCAACGGCAGCGGCGGAGTCACCACCACCGACAATTGTGGTTGCGCCGTCGCCAGAGATCTCGGTCAGCACACGGGCAATGGCGTTCGTACCGCCGGCAAAAGGCGCTTTCTCAAACACGCCCATTGGCCCGTTCCAAACAACCGTTTTGCACGGCTTCAGTTTTTCAGTAAAAAGCGCGATGCTCTTTGGCCCAATGTCGTAGATTGCCCAGCCATCAGGGACAGGAACACCAACGTCAACCACCTGCGTGTTAGAGTCGTCGGCGAATTTATCACCAAGTATCACATCAACGGGCAGCACCAGCTTATCGCCACCCTTTTCCAACAGAACGCGCGCGGTATCCAGCTTATCATCTTCAACCAGTGACTTGCCGATATCTATGCCCTGAGCCTTGAGGAAGGTATTGGCCATACCTCCACCAATGATCAACACATCTACTTTATCAAGCAGCGAATCAATCACTGCAATTTTGTCAGACACTTTTGCGCCGCCGAGTATGGCTGCAAAGGGGCGTACCGGGCTGTCTATGGTACTTGCGAGATAATTGATCTCTTTTTCCATTAACAGGCCAGCAACAGCCGGTAGATAATCCGCCACACCTGCTGTTGATGAATGGGCGCGATGTGCTGAGCCAAAGGCATCATTCACGTAAATATCGCCCAACACGGATAGCTGCTTTGCTAAATCAGCATCGTTTTTCTCTTCACCAGGGAAGAAACGGGTGTTTTCTAAGAGCAGCACGCCGCTTTCGGGCAGGCTGTTGGCGGCGGCTTCGGCTTCAGCGCCGACGGTGGCAGGGCTAAAAGCCACTGGCACGCCTAGCTGAGATGACAATTCGGGCGCAACCGGGGCGAGCGAATACCTGGCATCTGGGCCGCCTTTGGGGCGACCTAGATGCGACATCAGGATCACTGAACGCGGTTTTTGCGCCAGAATCGCCTTCAAATTTGGCACTTCCGCGCGAATACGGGTGTCGTCAGTGATTTTTCCGTCTTCTATCGGAACATTGAAATCTACGCGCACCAACACCCGTTTGCCGGCGAGGTCGACATCACGTATCGTTTTCTTATTCATTGTTATCTCTCAATTCATTGCCAGCAGAAAACGAAAGCGGCGAAAGAATCGCCGCTCCGTAGACCTTGAAATTGCTTTAGAGTTTGCTACCGATGAGCTTGGTGACATCGGCGGTGCGGCATGAATAGCCCCACTCGTTGTCGTACCAGGTCACGACCTTCGCCAACGTGCCATCCATCACCTGTGTGGATTCGGCGTCAATCACACTGGAACGGCTGTCACCCTGGAAATCTTTGGAGACTAGCGGTTCGTAGGACACACCGAGGATACCCTTCAGATGGTCGCTCTTGCTGGCGGCATCAAAAACCTCGATCAATTCTTCCGTAGAAGTCGGCTTTTCTAGCACAGCCACGAAGTCCACAATTGAGACGGTGGGGGTGGGAACACGGAAGGCCAAACCATCAAACTTGCCCTTCAGTTCAGGAATGACTAGCGCGACGGCTTTGGCGGCGCCGGTAGTCGTCGGGATAATGCTTTGAGCGGCAGCGCGGGCGCGGCGCAGGTCTTTATGCGGCTGATCTTGCAGCACCTGGTCATTGGTATATGCGTGAATAGTAGTCATCAACGCACGTGTGATACCAAAATTATCGTTGACGACTTTGGCGGCAGGCGCAAGACAGTTGGTGGTGCAGGATGCGTTAGAAATGATGTTATGGGCTGCCGGGTCATACTTGTCTTCGTTCACGCCGAGGCAAATGGTGATATCTTCGCCTTTTGCGGGAGCGCTAATAATGACCTTCTTAGCACCGCCCTGGAAGTGCTTGGAAGCACCGTCACGATCGGTAAAGCGACCCGTGCTTTCGATTACGATGTCCGCGCCAATGTCTGCCCAGGGAATAAGCGCCGGGTCTTTCTGCGAGAACACCTTGAGTTCGTCACCGTCAATGATCAGCGCGCCATCGCGCTTTTCGACGGTGCCCTTGTAATGACCGTAGGTAGAGTCGTACTTGAAAAGATGGGCCATTGTGTCAATGTCGCCGAGGTCGTTAAAAGCAGCTACGTCAATTTCACCGGGATATCGTTCCCGAAGCGCGCGCAGCACCAGACGACCGATACGACCAAAACCGTTGATACCAATGCGAATTGCCATAAGGGTTGCTCCTTTTTCAGGTAGTAATCTTGGTTGCGATAACCCCGAATTAAATATTTTCTAGAGAAGCTAACTCTTTTTGAGTGACGCCGTTTTGTTTATCGGCCTGACGATTTTGCAGCAATACCTGCGCTAATTTTTCCGGATCGTGCCGCCAGGGGCGTTCCACATCTACAAGGTCGTTCATCCACACGTCATAGCGCTGCAAAATTTCATGATCTTGCGGAATGGGCATTACATAGACGGTATTCTTACCCGCATTTTCCTTCGGATAGGCATTATTTGCCAGAATAACCTCGATCATACCGCGTCCCAGATATTGCTCAAGCGCCAGTACGTGATCTGCGACGGAAAAATGCTCGGTTTCCCCGGGTTGGGTGGCTATATTGCACACATAGATGCGAAGTGCTTTGGTTGCGCGAAGGGCGTCACGAATGCCGGGTACCAAAAGATTGGGCAAAATGCTGGTGAATAAGCTGCCGGGCCCGATCACCACAATATCAGCACTCAGAATAGCATCAACGCTGCCTGAGAAAGCAGTCACGTCTTTGGGGAAGAGGCTGATCTCCTCTATGTGTCCCCGCGCTTCAGTGATGGCTGATTCTCCGCGTATTGTAACTTCTTTGCCGCTGGCATATACGCGAGCAACCAGATCAACCTCGTCCATCGTTGCCGGGAACACTTGCCCCTGAATGTTGAGCACCCGGGCAGTTTCGATCAGTGCTGACTCAAGACTACCGGTTACGCTGGCCAGCGCGCTGATGAATAAGTTGCCGAAAGCGTGACCACCTAGATCCCCGCGGTTGAAGCGGTGCTGAAACAGCTGGGTCATCAGACTCTCATCATCCGCCAGCGCGGCGATATTGTTGCGTAAATCACCGGGAGGCAGCACACCAAGATCACGGCGTAAACGTCCCGAACTACCACCATCATCGGCAACGGTGAC
>CAZBPB010000048.1:9763-14572 GCA_964493565.1 uncultured Pleurocapsa sp.
TTGGATGTGTAAGGTTTCATTGCCCGTAAAATCGAAGGCAAGCCAGTGCCACCACCGATTGCGACGACTTTCATTCCCTTTTGACGCCTGCTGTAGGCATAAGCAGTGTCAATAATGCCTGCGGGCTGATTTTTGCGATAGGGCATAAGCAACCAGCGGGCGTACCCAAACAACGACACACTGATGAGAATCATCCCAAGTACAATGGCAATTATCGGGAACAGCCAATTGACGGGCTGATATGTCACGTTTTGAGCGGCAAGAAGGTTGAGTGCGAAAAAGGCGAACCCGATAGCTGCAACGAAAATACCTACCCCCAGCATCAGAATCCATCGTTTGATGCCGATGCCGGGCGTGACCCATTTTGCCAGCGATTGTGAAAAACTAACGCGGGATTTGGTATTCACTCAAACCTCCGCAACTAAGCTTAGCATTCTCATATGAGTGAGTCAAAATGCGAGTCGTAACACTTGTCATTGAAATGGATGTTACTTATGTCGCAAATAGTGTGTTGATAGTAAAGCTGCGACCGAGCCTGCAAGAACGATCACACCGATCACAATGGCAGCATCAAACCAGAACTGTTCAGGGAAAAGCCGGATCAGCGTGTCCGAGTAGGCGAACTGCCAGGTGCCGCTAGCAAAAAACAGATTATGAAACAACGTGAAGAAGGCATCCCACGCTGCGACGGCTCCGATCACAATCGCGACAATCAGCCCGATAGTAACCCACGCGCCCCGTGCAATAGCCGCAAACAGCCTATCACGTCCACTGCGGTATAGATAGATAGAACAACTTATGAACACAACTGCGCCAACGACACCAAGCCCGTAAGCTGCTTGCGTGACCGTTTTTACATCGCGCATGTGCCCTAGCTCGCGTATGTTGTAGAGCGTACCGCCTTCAGGAAAGCTGAGATCTGCCAGCAGTGAAATATCAGCGGAAGAGAGCAGGAATTCAACTGCAACTGGCCCAAAATGTAGGCGATCTTCAGTTGAAAATCCATAAAAGTCTTCAGGAAAGCCGGGACGCTGGTACTCAAATTGCAAAAATTGCGGAGTCATGACCAGCCGTACAGCGAAAAGCACTAGCAGTATCGGGAAGAGCAGGCTGATAGCCCATGCTGCCAGCGTCTTGACCCATGGGGATTGGCTGCTTTCTGGTGTCTGTGGCGCAGGAGGGACATTTGAGGACACAGCTAGTCGCTCACCTGAAGCTGTTCTGCGCCACCACCGAGTAGAAAGTTAAGTACGAGCGAATCAACCAGTGTTTCTACCGGCGCACGATCATCGGTGAAAATCGTATCTGATGGATTAATGGGCACCAATGTTTCTGTGCCTAATTGCAGTGTTTCGCGTAGAAGCGGATCGGCATCCAGCGGCAGAGCATTGAAATTATCAATTAAATTTTGCGCAGTAGTTGGTAGGTTTGTTGCCACCAGAATAGTGTTGAATGAGAGAGGTACGTCCATTGCGTGAACGGACGGAAATACCTGCAACAGCGTGGCAGTGAGCGCGTCTACAAGCCGGCGATCTTCCTGCGTACGACCCACGTTGATGACCACGCTGCCATCGTCGGTTAAGTGATCACGCACCTGTTGAAAGAACTCGACGGTTGTTAAATGCCAGGGGATATATGGAGGGCGGTAGGCATCTATGCCGATCATGCTGTATTGGCGTTCAAGATGATTCAGCGCAAAGCGGCCATCTTCCGCGTATACCGTTAAGTTGGGCATCGCTGATGGGTTCATATCAAAAAATAATTCGCCTGCTTTGATGATCGCCGGGTCAATTTCAATCCCGTCAATCGGGATTTCCGGGTAAACATGGGTGTACTGGCGGGCGATGGTCCCTGTTGCCAGCCCGACAATGGCTGCTGCCCGAACATTCTCCGAGGAATAAGGTGCTGCGTTGAAGTATGGGCCGGTGAGGAAGAAATCCCACGTGCGACCTGTTGCCAGAATATCTGGATGCCATTGGCTGTGTACGCCCTGACCTTCGTTCAGATAGAGATAACGATTGCCGTAGCTATCTTCTTGAACTTGAATGTAGTTATAGGCGCTTTCGTCTTCGTAGAGCAGCGTTGCGTTGCTTAAGGGATCACGTAATGAGCCAGTCATGACCAGCCACGAGAGAACAGCGATGCCCAACGGCATGAGTAAGTAGGGAAGGGCGCGCTTGCCAATTTCGCGAAATAGACCAATGAAAGCGACGAGATAGAGCGAACCGGAAAATAGAAGGAACGTTGCGAAGGTGCCAAGTTCAGGAATGATGAGTAGTACGGGGAGGAATGTGCCGACCAGACTGCCCAAAGTGCTGATGGCGTTAATACGTCCGGCGGTACGCCCTGTTGTTGCCACATCCTGTACTGCCAGACGTACAGCGAAGGGCGAAGCGGTGCCAAGCAGAGTGATGGGTATCGCGAACAGAACGATGACCACTACAAATGAACCGAGCGAGACTCCGACGTTGGCGTTCACGAAGGCATTAGCCGCTTCGCGAAGCACAGGGCGTGAGATCAACGGTATTAACGCGCATAAGAACGCACCCCAGATCAGAATACTGTAGAAGGTACGCTTATGGGGCGAACGATCTGCCCATCGGCCACCGATGAAATAGCCGGCGGTCAGATAGAGCAAAATCAGGCCGATGACATTCGCCCAGACCAGGTTGCTTGTGCCAAACACGCTGCCTAACAAGCGTGAAGCGGTCATTTCGATGGCCAGGGTGGCCATGCCGCTGACAAAAACAGTCAAATACAAGAAGGTGTTACGATGTTTTGGGATTGAGACGGTCATTTGGCTTTCTGCGGTCGTATGAAGGCTACAGGCTAAACAGCGTTCTGGCTGAGCGCTGCGGAGAGGTCATCTCCGTAGCTAATGGTAAGTACGGGAATTTTGCCGAGTCGCAGCATGGAACGGGTAGTATCAACATCTCCGTATCCACCGAAAGTGGTTGGATCAAGCAAAATCGCCATCGGGCGCATGCCTTTCTTGGCAAGCACTTGCAACTCGAAAATCCATTCAGGATCGAGCGATGCAGTGATGGCAATGACGGTTGTTCCGCGCGACATGTAGGGCGTTTCCAGAGACATGGTTTCGGCTAACGTGTACACCGATTTGCTGCGGGCGACGGCCAGTGTTTCCAGAATGTGTAATAACTGACGGTGACCGCGTTCGGGCTGGTATACCTCACGGTGGGGTACATAGGCGGTGAAACCCAGAGCGCGCTTTTGCTCAACAAAGTAATTTGCAAGTGATGCGGCAATCACAACGGTATATTCTTCGGTGCTTTGTGGAAGTGAGCCATTGCGGGGCAGTACCGCGCCATCACCGTTGACGTGAATCAGACCGGGTGCTTCGACCAATGTATGCGCCGAGAAATCAGGCAGCAGCCAAACGTCAGTCAGCGGGTCAATCTCAAATTCCTTAACCATTAGACGGTCTTTGCGGGCAGAGCTTACCCAGTGAATGCGATTGAAGCTGTCCCCCGGCGCATATTCGCGAACGCCTGCGGCGTTAGTGGTGACAGTATGGGAACGCTGACGGCGGGGTTCGCCACCTGAGAGCATATTCGCCGGACTGTCAAATTTAGGCACGGGAAGGGTTTGCGGATACACGATAATATGCAAACCGCCGCTGGTTCGACGCTCTTTGTTGAATAGGCCGAAGGGATCGCCGCTGGAAATGCCCATCGGGCCAAGCGTGAATTCACCACGGACAATACATTCGGTATCTGCATACCAGCGATAAGTAGCACGACTACCTAGAAGCGGAATAACCTGTGATACTTTGTGACCGGGAAGGTCTGAGTAATCCTGTACTTCCAGCCACAATTTAGGCAAAAATGACTTATTGCGAACCTGAAATACTTCGCCAAGGTCGCGCCCGACTTGCGCGCGACGTGTTCGGGTTTTGCGGCTGACGGTGATACGGGCAACGGCAAACCACGACCAGACTAAAGCCAGGAGCAGCAGCGTTCCCAAAATGAAGGAGAGACTAAAGAAGAATGCCCGCCCGGTGAGCAGCCCGGCGAGTAAACAAACAATGATGAACGCGTAAATGGCATTCCGGCGGTTGGGCATAGAATGTAGTTTCTAGCGAACTGTTGCGCCGGGCACAGGTGTAACCGTCAGCGAGTCTTGAACGATCATACGTGAAGAAACATCTTTGATGCGGGCTGACGGGTTTACGATGATGCGGTGGGCGAGTGCGACTTCCGCGAGCGCTTTAACGTCATCGGGAATGACATACTCACGACCAGCCATCGCTGCGCGCGCCTGCGCGGTACGGAATAAGGCCAATGAACCGCGAGGGCTAGCGCCGATAGCAACATCCGGATGCTGGCGCGTGGCAGTGACTAGATCAACGATGTAACGTTTGATTTCATCGGCTACATACACTTCACGCACGCCTTGCTGTGCGGCTAGAAGTTCCTGTACGGTGACCACTTGATAAGTATTTTGCAGGGGATGAACGTGCTGCTGTGCCGAAAGCACGGCGATTTCGTCATTCGCGGAAGGATAGCCTAACTGGATACGTAACATGAAGCGGTCAAGCTGGGCTTCAGGCAGCGGAAACGTGCCTTCATATTCAATCGGGTTCTGGGTAGCCAGCAGCAGGAAAGGTTCTTGCAGGTTATAGGTGATACCATCTACGGTAACCTGTCGCTCTTCCATGGCTTCGAGCAAGGCGGCCTGCGTTTTGGGCGTGGCGCGGTTGATTTCGTCTGCCAGCACAATTTGAGCCATGATCGGGCCGGGGCGAAATTCAAACTCACGGTTTTTCTGGTTAAATAGTGAAACCCCGGT
>CAZBPB010000049.1:0-12043 GCA_964493565.1 uncultured Pleurocapsa sp.
GCCTTACCGGAGGCACTCCCTTCACCCATGATGTTTTAACGGTTGGACAGCCGTTCACTGTCACCAATGATACACTCCTCGTTGCCGGGGCAGATCCGTTCCGTTTGAGCGCCACCGCTCCCGAAGATTGCCTGTCGGTATTCGGCGTCACGCCAGACACGCTTTTTAGCGGTTATGTGGCGCTACGAGATCAATCCGGTCAACTAGTAATGGATACACGTGAAATCGGGGGAGTGGGAGCTTCGGCGGTACTGCCAGCAAACAGCGGAACTTATACCGTCGATATACAGGCAGATGATATGTCGCAGGATATTGCCTTAACGCTCGATCTTTCCTGCATCCAAGACAGCGCCGCCTACAACGCATCTTAAGCATGGCTATGTAAAAGAAAAAACGCCGCCTGATTTCTCACGCGGCGTTCTACTTTATGAAGCTGCTTCGTTTTGATGTTAAAGAATAGTGACCTGCGAACCAGCGAAGCGGCGCGCAATTTCTTGACGGCTGCTGCGCGGAAGGCGGCGATATGCTGCTAAACCAGCCTCATATGCCACCGCATACACAAAATAACCGAGGACAAAGAGCAGCGCGATCACAAACACAACTGAAATAAAAGTGACCATGTGGTTCCCTCCAGCGTAGTAAACCTGCTTTACCAGAAGTCTTCCACGTGGGCGCCCGTGCTTCAAATGAAAAAGCCGTAGTCCCTGCGTATTGTTAAGACTCTTTAATCATATGTTAAATAGATTTAAAAGTAAATGTCCTCACGGGAGATTTTCTTTAAGAAATCGTAAAAATGCTGTGACAATGCCTGACCATTTATCAACCATCAGCCCCCATCCCCTATCTACACTCCCGTACTTAAAACAACCCGAACCTACTGTTAAGGGCTTGCGCGTTACCATCCGTTAGGCGCGTCCGTCACAAACGCGGCGCTCAAGTTCAAGTTTGGGCGTGCAATTGCATTACAATAGGGTGATGTTTGAACCGCTTTTCGCGCCCCTCAGCCTATCTTGTATCTATCCATCCGGGCGCCCGTAAGGAGAATGATCTATGCAGTTCTGGCAAATTTTGTACTACGCTCATTCCGGCTTTCGCTGGATCGTTATGGTCGCCGCAGTGGTGGCGCTGATCTACATGATCTACGGGCTGATCACCCGCCGCGCCTATGACCGCAGCGCCAGTTTAGTTATGACCATCTTCGTCCGCTGCATCGAAATTCAACTGCTGCTCGGCATCGTGCTCATCATTCTCTACGCCATCGCTCTCGGCACATTCTTGCCTTCATGGTGGGGGCATCTGATCCTGATGACTATCGCCGTTATCGTCGCCCACATGTATCAGGGCTTCAAGAAACGCCCCGATAGTGCCCGTTACGTCGTCGGCATTGTCTCCATTGTTGCCACAATCGTGCTGGTCATTCTCGGCGTGATGGCACTTGGCGGCAGCCGTTGGGGTATGCCCGTCGTTCCCGAAACCAGCGCCATCATCACCTCCAACATCTATTAACCGCGTTTCACCGATAACCTTCGTAGGGGCGCAGCAGGCTGCGCCCGCTCTCCCTTCGCCTTATGGGCATCGCTCACTCAGGGAAAGGGCAGGGTGAGGCTTTTCCCGCTTTGCTATAATTCCCCTATGTCCTCATTCGCCACGCTTATCGCTCTCGCGGTGCTCGTCAGTCTCATCGTCGGCTACCGTGTCTATATCACCACCTATGCCCCGCTGCCCTTCATTCGCTGGGTGGATGTCTGCCTGCTGGCGCTGGTCTTTGGCATTATCGGCGCGCGCATCGCCCATATCCTGCTTAATTGGGCATACTTCGCGGATAACCTCGGCGAAGCCATTGATCCCCGTCGCGGCGGTCTGCACTGGTCGGGCGCGCTGCTCGGTGCGTTCATCGGCGTGGTCATCGCCTCGCGCTGGCGCAAACTGCCACTCATGCACGTTCTCGATGCCTTCACCCCCGCGCTTCCCCTCATCGGCCTCGCCGCATGGACGGCCTGCATCGGTGGACGCTGTGGTTACGGCGCGGAAATTCCTACGCTGGCCTATACCTCGCCGCTGGTCGCCGCCGAACTACCGGATGTCTACGGCATCATCGTCCCCCGTTATCAAACTCAGTTGTGGGGTCAGCTCTGGTCGCTCGCCTTGCTCATTCTCTGGGGCATCCTCGACTGGCGTTACTGGCTCGCCGGTAAGCGTTTCTGGCTCATCCTTGCCCTCATGCTCGCCGGCCTCATCCTCATCAGCGCCTATCAAGGGTGAGCATCGTTCTGTGTTGAAATAAGCCCATTCCCGCTCATAACACCGCCCGTCATAGTGGCGCAGCGTGCCGCACCCGCTCCTACATTCCCCTCCGCCCGCCATACAGTTTCTTAATTTTCTCACCTTGTAAAGCCAATTCGCGGCTATAATTAGGATTGCAAACTCACTGCAAAGCGTTATTCATGACCCGTCGCCTCGCCCTCATCTGCCTCCTGCTGCTGGCGCTTGCCGCGTGTCGTCCCGCGCCTATGGCCGCCGTCGTTGCTGTTCCCACCGTAAACGTGCAGCCTGCCCTCTGGCCTATTGAAAATGCCGAGCGCGTCGCCCGTGAATTTATGCAAAACTGGATTGACGGTAACTACGGCTTCATGTTCGCGGATATCAGCTTCGGCAGTCAGGAAGCCTATCCCTTTGAAACTTTCCAGGCGATCTATAGCAGTACCGCCACCACCATGGAACAAACCGGCATCGAGATCGTCGCCAACAGCATCTATCGCGAAAGCGAATCCGTCGCCGTTTTCAACTACAACGCCACCTTTTCCACTGAATCCTTCGGCACAATTGTTGATAACAACCGCGATATGCGGTTGGTGGTAGATACCCGCGCCGGAGATTGGCGGGTCGCATGGACGCCCGCTGACCTTTTCCCTGAACTCGCCACTGGCGGTCGCCTTCGCCTGACCAGTTCCCCGCCTATCCGCGCCAATATTTACGACACCAATGGCGCGATCATGGCGGATCAGGAAGGCCGCATCGCCATGATCAACATCGTCCGTCAGAATGCGCCTGATTGGGAAAACTGCTTGAGTACCCTGTCTTCAGTACTCAGCCTGCCGCTGGATGACGTGCGTAATCGCCTTGAAACCCGCCCTGCCAGCGAATTGGTGCAGGTTGGCCTTATTGATCAAGCCGCCTACGATGCTGTCTCCGCGCAGCTAGACGGATTCTGCGATGCGCAGTTGGAAGGCCGCCGTGTCCGTCGCTACTCCAGCGGCACGCTCATGCCCAATTTGCTCGGCTATGTTGGCTATCCCGGTGAGAGCGAAATTCCTGCGCTTGAAGCCGCCGGGTTTAATCAAGACTCGCTGATCGGGCGCACCGGGATCGAATTGGAATGGGATGAAACCCTGCGCGGCGTGCCTGCCGCCAGCCTCGAAATCGCCAGCCCCACCGGGCAGGTACTGCGCGTGCTGGCAAATCATCCTGCCCAGCCGGGAAGCAGCCTTTGGCTCACTGTAGACGCCGATTTACAGGCCGATGTCGCCCGCATCGTCGCCGATGCTTACACACAGGCTAAAGATACGTGGGGACCCGGTTCCCCCGGCGCATCGGTGGTGGTCATGGATGTCAACACCGGCGCTATTCTGGCGATGGTCAGCTACCCCACCTTTGATAACAATGCCTATAACGCCTTCCCCTCAATGGGTCGTCAGGCAGCGATGGCGCTTCAGGAAACCTATGCCGCAGACTCGCGCAATCCTCAGGTCAACCGCCCCGCGCAAGGTGTGTTCACCCTCGGCTCGGTCATGAAGCTGGTCACCGCCGCAGCCGCAGCCGATAGCGGCGTGTATGCGCTGGATGAGCGTTATACCTGTTTCGGCACATGGAACCGCGATATTCCCCGTATTGACTGGCTGGCTGGTGGTCATGGCACCCTCACCCTGCCCGGCTCGCTCACCCAGAGCTGCAACCCGTATTATTACGAAGCGGGCTATCAGCTTTATATGGCTGACCCGTATATCCTGCCCGATTACGCGGCGCGCCTTGGCTTTGGCCAGCTCACCGGCATCCCTGATATTCACGAAGAACCCGGCTTCATGCCCAATCCAGATTGGTTCCGCACCAGCTTCGGCTTTGACATGCCCTTCTCTGAAGAAGTGAACATGGCTATTGGTCAGGGCTATGTGCAGGTCACGCCCCTGCAAGTCGTCCGCTGGACATCCGCCATCGCCAACGGCGGAACGCTTTATACCCCGCATCTGGTTGAAGAAACCGGCCTGCTGGGCAGCGATCCTGTTCCCGCTTACCAGCCGGAAGCCACGCCCACAAATCTACGTCCTGAAGTCATTGACATGATCCAGTCTGGCATGTGCGCCGTTACGAACACCGCGCAGGGTACAGCCGAATTTGTGTTCCGCAACTCGCCCGTGCAGGCGCTGGGTGTGTGCGGCAAAACCGGCACTGCCCAGACCGGCGGCCCCGAAACCCCAAGCCACGCGTGGTTTACCTCCTATGCCCCGCGTGAAAATCCCGAAATTGCCGTCACGGTACTGGTCGAAACTGCCGGTCAGGGTTCCGAAATCGCTGCCCCAATTGCCCGTCAGGTCTACGAAGCCTATTTCGACATGACGCCGTGATTCAATTTCGCAGATGACAAAACCGCAGTCCATCAAATCCTTGCGATCCATCACTTAGATTCGTAATATTGCACAAACTTCACGCCTAAACTCGACAAACTGTCGTAATTTTGACAAAATATCAGTGGCAAAATGTAATTCTCGCTTTTTTTGAATTTTCTCCCCCCTATATAGATTTGTAAGGCTAGTTATTTCCTTTATTGTGCGGCACCGCCGGTATATATTTGATTCCTTGGCGCTGAACATTGAGGAACTGTAATGGTACGGTTGTGTGTAATCGAAGGTGATGGCATCGGGCGTGAAGTCGTACCCGCAGCGGTACGGGTATTACAGGCTGTGTTGCCAGATATTGAAGTCAGCTTTGCTGAAGCGGGAATGGACACGTTTCATAAGGAAGGTACGCCGCTTCCCGCGCAAACCTTAGCCTTAGCCAGAGAGATTGGCGCCGTGCTGTTCGGAGCAGCCGCTTCCCCCTCCTACCCGGTAGAGGGCTACTTTGTCCCCGGTGTTCGTCTGCGTCAGGAATTAGCCACCTATGCCAACCTGCGCCCTGCGCGCTACCTGCCTGTTCCCACCGCCAAACACAACGTAGATGTGCTGGTCGTCCGCGAAAACACTGAAGACCTCTACGTTCAGCAGGAACACACTGAAGATTCCGGCGAAACTGGTATCTCTGAAAAAGTGATCACCCGCGCTGCCACCGAGCGCGTCGCCCACAAAACCTACCAGCTTGCCCGTGCCAACAAACGTGAAAAAGTGACCATCGTTCACAAAGCCAGCGTGCTGGTGCAAAGTGATGGCCTTTTCCGCCGCGTGGCGCTGGAAGTTGCCGAGCAGTATCCCGACATTGATACCGATGAACTGCTGGTGGATACTGCCGCCTACTGGATGGTAAAAGACCCGCTGCGATTCGATATTCTGCTCACCCCGAATCTGTATGGCGATATTCTGTCAGATATGGCAGCCGCCTGGGCAGGTGGCTTGGGGCTGGCACCCTCGTTAAGCGTCGGTGATGGTGTAGCCATTGCCGAGCCGGTTCATGGCTGCGCCCCGGATATCGCTGGCAAGGATATCGCCAATCCCACCGCCACTATCCTCAGTGTTGCCCTGCTGCTGCGTCTTCACTGGGGCTTCGGCGAACTTGCCGATAATGTAGAGCAGGCCGTGAAATTAACGCTGGAAGAAGGCGGTCACACCGCAGACATTAACCCCGAAAAAGCAATGTCTACCACCGAATTTACCGATCGTATCATTGCCCATTTATCTACTTGATACCGGCATCTCTTACCGCCTGATGAATATTTGCGCGCTGTTATACGACTCGTTATACTCCCACCGATTTTCATTATGCAATTAACATAATTCTCAAACATTACGCATGTGTAAGGTTCTGGTAGTAGACGACGACAACGCGTCTCTCACCCTCGTAACGCTGGTGTTACTCCGCGCGGGTCATCATGTGTATTCCGCCAATAATGCGCATGATGGCTTCGACCTTGCTCACCAACTGCGCCCCCATATCATCCTGCTCAACGATGGCATGCCGCACATGAGCGGCGGTGAATTGTGCTTGCAGATTAAAAGCAGCGACGAAACAGCCGCTATCCCCGTCATTCTCATCAGCGCCGGTATGCGTGTAGATGATCCCAAATACATCGAACATGCCCGCGCCGATGGCATATTACGCAAGCCCTTCAAGCCCAACGAACTTTTGAATATCGTTAGCGCCCACACCGAAACCTCTGTTTTCGGTTGATCACGATCCTATTTCATCCGACAATTTATTTGAAGCGATTGAACTGTTCACAAACGTGCCATTCCGTAGTGATGTTTTCACGTATTAAGTCTGAATGACCGCTTATCAAGGAACGTCGGGGTGAATAACAACCAGGAAACAGATGGAGATTCGCCACTTCAATCCCTGGACGAATACCTCGCCCAAGAACTTGTTCATCGTAGCCGGAAAATTCCCGCGAGCGGTCTCGCTTGTAGCTTCGCATTATGGGCGATTCTCTACTTTTGTATTGTTATGTTTTGTGCCTGGATGGTGGCTGATTCAATAGGCAAATGGCTTAACCTGTCTTCTTTCACTGTCTTATTCATACTTATTGTCATTTTGATCGCTTTATATATCTATTTCAGGATCATATTTGCTTCCAAACTGCCTGTAGAAAAAGTAACCGAACGCTACTTTAATCTTCAGATCATGGTTGCCATCCTTGCCTTTATTCAGTCGGCTATCTGGGTGTTGCAACCTGAAAATCCAAATCATGAACCCCGCTCAGTGTTCTTAATCGCGGTGTCTGGCTTACTGGCGTATATGCGCACAAGATCAATTAACGTCATCACTGCTGTCAGAAGCAGCCGAACTGAAAACGGAAATACGCAGCCACTAGCGCGCGTAGATCCCGGAACTTAAGCCACCTGTGGGTATGGCAGGCAGAGCGTAATATGAGGTGAAAGCTGTCGTCCCTGGTCCACGTTAGTTTATTTCTACAATAGCCGCCGGAGGGGATGTAATGACGCTTATTCAAGAAGTATTTGACGGGCTTAAACTGGTTTCCGATGGCATTGACAGCGTGAAGAACATCGCCGATGCCGTGAAATCTGGTAAAGATTACGTCAAAAACAAGCATCCTGAGATTAAAGACGACCTGCGCGCCATGCTGGCGGAGCTGAGTAAAAGTCTGGGCGTGGTCAAGCAATCCTCGGCAGTGCTCACCAATTTTCGCTTCGCCGTCTCCAATGATGTCAGCGGGCTGGAGCTAACCCGATTTAACAACTACTTCATTCAATCTAAAAGTGAGGCGCAGCACCTGCGCGAACATATCAACGACTTGCGGACGCATTGCAGCAAGATTCGCGATCACGCCTCGAAGATCACAGATTCCACGACTGCCGAAGGCTTCGCAAAAATCTTTACCCGGCTTGGGCTGAACTCTCCTGCGAGGGAGCGGGAACTGGGCCAGCAGCTTGATAAACTGGCTTTTGAAGACTTCGCCCTCGCCAACAGCGCGGAACGTATGCTCACCACGCTGGAACTCGCCTTAAAAGATGTTCAGAATACGCTGGGCAGCGGTGGCGCTATGTACCCTGAAAATATCCCCGCCGCCGCCGCATTGTTAGCAGAATATGGCCCCGGGTTCGAGAAAATGGAAGACAAGGCTTCAGACGCCATCAAAGAGATTCGCGGGCTGGTCAGCGACTTGCAGTAATAAAAAAGACGGCGCTGGTTTAGCGCCGTCTCTTAAGCGAATGACCTGTTTAATGCGTGAACTACATGCCACCCATCATCGCGCCCATCGCTTCGGAAATTGGCGAGAACGACGCCGGCGCTTCCACCGTTGCATCACCCGCATCGCTGAAGCCAAGGTCAAAGCTCAGATCCATCGTCGCGCTCACGCCGCTGGCATCAGGAATGTTCAGGTTGATCGACAGTGTCAGGCGGTGCAGTTGACCGGAAGTCGGGTCAAGGTACTGATCCACCGTAATTGTAGAACCAGCAAACATTTCGCCCAACATTGCGCTTATCTGCGCGGCCTGCTCGTCGGTCAGTTCAGTCGCAGTGGTACCCATCGAGCCAGCAGCCGCTGAACCGATCAGAGGTGCAAGTTCGGGGCTGCCAGCCAGCGCAGCAATATCCACTGTGGTTACAAAATGCGCGTTGCCGTCTACATCGGCATCACGAACGATGGTGATGAAAGTCGAAGGATCGAGGCTGCTCAGCCCCATCATTGCTTCCATTACGCCCGGCTGAGACATCAACCCGGACATATCGCCGCTGGCAAGTGCATCGGGATCTACCGGCAGTTCGCTGCCCATCATCGAGGTGAAACCGCTCAACATCTGCTCGTATTCTTCCATCGTGCCGCCAAACCAGCTTTCGCCACCATCAGGCGAAATGTACAGGCTGCCGTCTACGGCGCGCAGTTGTAAATTGAGCGGCGCTTCACTGCCGTCAGCAGTCAGGCTGCCGCTAAGTGTGAGTTCAAACGCGTCGCTGTTAAACAGGCCGACACCGTTCATGTCCCAATCCAGTGGGGTCTCGTCAAACACTGCGGCAAGCTGTGTAGCAAACTCATACGCTGCGCTTGTAGGGGCTTGAACACCGCTATACAACGCCCAATCTTCGGCGCTCAAACCAAATGGATTCTCTTCCTGAGCAGCGGCAGGGAACGCCACTGCGGCGATTGCCAGCAGGCACAAAAGCAGAGCTAAACGCAATGACTTCATCATCTTCTCCTAAGAAAGACAGATAGCCTTTAGTGTAAAGGCTGGATCGAGGATTTGTCAAAGGAGGAAATTGTAAAAAAATCTTAAAAAGCGGCGGCTAATCGTCTTTGCGCCGTTAAGCGTTTGTTGTTATTCTGGCAGGCAAATGCAGATTGTATGCATGATATTAGCTGTAGCCCTGATAAAAATTCTTGCGCGAGAACGCTTATGGATAGTTTGAAATTTCGCCCTATTCTAGCCGCTGTCGTCGCCGCGACCAGTGTGTTGGCTGCCGCATGCGATGGCGCCGCCGCTACGGTTGAGCCGCTTCCGGCGACTGCTACCCTCGCGCCCATCGTCAGCCTCACGCCGCGCTTCACCGCCACACCCATCCCCTCGCGCACCGAGCTGCCGACGGAAACGCTTACGCCTTCCATGACCTTCACTGAAGCGCCGCCAACCGAAACCTTCACGCCTTCGCCCACGCCTCCTGTGATGGGCAGTGTTTATTCGGTGAATGACGTAAACTTGCGCGAAGGGCCGGGCGTAACCTTTCCGCTAATTTCAGCCTTAAGACCGGGCACCTCGGTTGAGGTGGTCGCCACCGATACCAGCGGCGCGTGGTACAACGTGCGTATGGATGATGGCGATGAAGGTTGGATTTCCGCGACGCTGGTTCGCCTTGAGCCGACCAATACGCCGCCCGCCACCGCTACGCCGTCGCCCGACCTGACTTCGCTGGCACTGGGAACCGCGCTGCCCACTTCCATTCTTGGCGGGCAGCCTGTTACGCCCACACCGCCGCGATCAGTCGTCACGCCTTCGCCTTCTGTCCCAACCGAAACCGGCGTGCGCCTGCCCAATATGGAAGCCATTGACCAGACCGCCACCGCGCTGGCTTTCAACGCCGGACAGATCACGCCTTTCTCTAGCAGCCAACCGACCAGCGGCCCTCTAGGTGGCCCAACCGGCGGCCCGCTGCCGGGAACGCCTACCGCCGCCGTCCCCGTCGGCAGCGCCTCGTCACAGGAAGGGGTAGACGTGCTGGCCTACTGCGACAGCCCGATCTTCGGCTCACCGCCGCCAACCGACCTTGCCGTTGGTTCAACGGTGGATGTTTACTGGAGCTGGTATGCCACCACGCTGGATCTGCTGCAAGATCACATTGATGCCGCCAACTACACGGTCACCATTGACGGCAATCGCCTGAACATCACCTTCCAGCCCGCCCCGCGTGAACAGTCTGATGGGCGCTTCTACCAGTATTACTACGCCCGCACCGATCCGTTAACGCGTGGTCAGCACACAATCCAGTATACGGTGTCATGGGATCGCGCTATCTCGGATGGCGAAGGCAATTACGGCCCCGGCACCACCCGCGTGTCCGAAACCGGCACCTGCACCTTCACGGTGCGCTAGGCTAGACGGTACAACTGTAGGGGCGCAGCGTGCTGCGTCCCTACGCTGTTCGGCGATGGCTGGTAAAGCTTACCCCAAATAGTCTCTCGCCAGCGCCGTCTCCACCGCATGATCGCCATTTCGTTCGACGTAATAACCCGCAGCTTTAGGGCGTGAGGCAGCCACTTTCTCAAATTTGCCGTCTACAAAATGTGCCGCCGCGCCATCTTCCAGCGCATAGCCGTTCAGCATTTCGCCAGCGCCAATGGTTTGCAGCAGCCAGGGGCGGCGCTCTGCTTCGCCATCATAGTGCGGGCAAAAGCTGCCTTCCAGATAGCCAAGGCAGGGAATCACCGACAGCCTGCCAAACACCGAGTCGGTAGAACATTCTTCAAACCAGCAGTTCGCTCCCGCGCTCACGCCTGCCAGCACCGTGCCGTTCGCGTTCGCCTCGCGCAAAATACGATCTAATCCCCATTCACGCCACAGCGCAATCATGCTCTTGGTGTTGCCGCCGCCCACGTAAATCGCATCCTGCAATTTCAAAAAGCCTTCGATGTCGTAAGTGTGCGGCTGGAACAGCGACAGGTCAGACGGTTCAGCGCCAAGCCGCGTGAACGTGCGGTAAAAGTTGATGATGCCATCCCGCGATTCGCCGCTGGCCTGTGGCAAGTAGCAAATCTTCGGGCGGGTTTTGCCGGTTAAGTCCAGCACATATTGATCAAGCAGCGGGTTCTGCGGCTCCATCAGAAAGCCGCCGCCACCCATCGCCACGATGTGAGAAGTCATGAGAATACCTGAGTGATGATTAACGAGTGATGGGTGTTGAGTATAGAGTTAAAAGTTAAAGGTTTAAAGAACGCCTCTGCTGCAAGTCTTTGATCTTTTTCGCGGCAGGCACTGAGGAGCGTCACCCCTGTACGAAATATGACCGTCGGAACGGGCGTGAACCGGCGCGTGTGAGGATTGCCCCGCCGATGCGCGTAGCGGCTATGAAACCCAGCGCCACCACAGCGATAATTTCCAGCGATGGAATGAGGGCAGCAATCACGAACATCAAGCCAAGCACCACGCCGCCCACCATCGCGATGACCACCGGCGGCTGGCGCGGGGCAATTCGTGAAGTCGCGATTTGACCAACGCGCAGCGACGCTCCTGCCAGCCCGATCAAGCCTAATCCGATGAAGCCCACGCCTAAAATCAAGGCGATTGGCAGCACCGCCAAACCCAGCGGCGTGAACACAGCCAGCAGCAGCAGCACCAGCGCGGTAAGGCCAAGCATTACGCACAGGGCAGCAGCAAACGCGCCGAAACAATCCTGTGCCCGTTCGCGCACCGCATGTTCAATCTGATCCAACCGGTCAGGCATCAGCACCACGCCCAGCCCCGAAAGCGCCGCCAGGATGCCGGCCAGCAGCACCGCGCCCATTACGCGCCCCGCCGTATTGTCGCCGCTGCCAGTCGCGGTAACTGTGGTGTCCACTCCGGCAAACAAGCTCGCCTGCTGAACGTCATTGCAATTCGCCAGTGGGCGATCCCCTACGCTTAACCGATCAACCGCCACGCACGGGAAAATTTCCCCGGCAATCACCGCGTCGGAGGCAATCGTCAGCTTGTCAGCCGTCACCAGCAAATCGCCAGCCACGTTGCCTTCAATCAACACGTTACTGCCGCTCACCGCAACATCGCCGCCCACCTGCGTGTTATCCGCAAGTGTGACCGTCTCGCCGATCATGGTCAGGTCTCCGGCTACGTTGCTGGCGACATTGATATTGCTGGCGACCAGCGCCGCATCCCCACCGATGATGCCGCCC
>CAZBPB010000049.1:12053-14456 GCA_964493565.1 uncultured Pleurocapsa sp.
GCGATATTCCGCGCCATCACTCCCAGATCACCGGGATTTTGCCCATCGAACACAAAATCGCCGGCAATCTGCGTGATGCCGTCCGCTTGATCATCAGGCCAACGGTTTTCAGCCCAACTGCGCGCCAACCAGCCAATGCCAAGCAGAATGGCGGCGGCAATAATCACCCATGCAAGAAATGGAACGCGACGGAGCATGATCTTATTCGTCCTTGTCATCCGGCGGGTTCTGCCGCGAAAGCCGCCGCAGCCACAACAGGCCAACGGGGATCAATGCCAGCAAACCCACTGGCAAAATCGGAGAACTCCTAAACAATACCTGTGCCGATTCCACCAGCGCGGCTAAGAAGGCCGCGCCAGCCGCAGCCAGCATGGAAATTGCCTGAACGATGCTGTTGAAGAATGCGGCGCTGCCTAGCGCTGTCACCAGCAGATACCCGAATCCGATGATCAGCGGCACTAATGTAAGCGCAACAATTGCCAGCCCGATAGCAAAGGCAAGGCTGGACAGGCGATCTAGCTTCGGATTTTGAAGCTCTTGCGCCAGCCGCGCCATGATCCGCACCGCCAACCGTTCGGGCGCGCGTTCGTGCGGGGCAGTACGCAGCAGCTTATCAACCGTACGTAGCCGTGAAAACTCATTTGCTTCAACCGGATCATCATCCAGCCGTGTATACAATTCTTGAAGCGCCTCAGGCGAAAGCTGATCGTCCAGTGCTTCCTGCATCAATCGTTGGCCTCTTGGGTTCGCCATGATTAGTTCTCCATCAGCGGCATCAGCACGCTGGCGGTCTTTTCGTCAACACTATCGGCTAACATCTGGCGGGCGCGGAACAGGCGGCTCTTAATCGCGCTTTCCGTAGTATCCAGAATGCTGGCAATTTCGGTGTATGAATAGTCATACCAGTAGCGCAGCACAACGGCGGCGCGGTAATCGGCGGGAAGCTGGTTGAGCAGTTCTTGTAAAGCGGCGCTTTGTTCGTGCTGCATCACTTCGTCTTCTGGCTCTGGCTCGTCATCGCTCAGGGCCAGCGCCGGAAGCGGGTCATCATCTATCGAAACCTGCTGCATCCGCCGCCTGCGCAGGCGGTCAATACAGTAGTTCGAGGCGATGGTCAGCAGCCACGTCTTAAACGAACGGCGGGGATCATAGCGCGAAAGATTCATAAACGCGCGCAAGAAGGCTTCCTGCGCGGCATCTTCGGCTTCACCGCGATCATAAAGGATGCGATAGCACAGGTTAAACACGGCATCCTGATAGGTGTACACCAGCTCGGCAAAGGCATCCTGATCGCCCTGCAAAGCACGCTGCACCCATTCCACAATCACCGGATCAACTTGTGGCTGTTGGGGGCGCTCGTCCACAGATTGATTGCTCCCACCGCGCGCGAGCGTGTCAAGGCGCGGTGCGTTTTCCCAAACGGTTATCATGCTGAGTATACGTGGTTTTGGCGCGTTTGGTTGCGCGGTGGGACTAAAACACCTTGATCAAGGCGTTCTCGCTTCGTAGGGGCAGCCTGGCCGGGTCGCCCCTACACAACATGGAGAGAGGGATATCATTTATTCAAGCGATGCTAGGCTCAGGGTAATTTTCGGGGTTTATTGCAGGTCAACCACCAAAAGTGACTGATCGCTGGTGAGATAGCGGGTTTGCAAGGCAATTCCATCCAGAAGGGTGAACGAAATCATATCCACCAGCCCGCCAGCAGGGGTATAGGTGCAAAGCTCGTAGTTTCGTGCGTGTGCATCCGAGTAGCAGGAAAAATCCTGCGACAGGACGACGTGTTCAGCCTGCGTGGAAGCCGCATTTACGACGGTGGCAAGGCCGATAAAAGCGGCGGACAAACAGCGTAATCAGCAAGATAGACTGCGCGTATCACAAAATCATCACTCTAACATTACAAAAACGTCACAGAGAAAGTGCGATAACGAAATCAGGGTGATTAAAACGCAAAAAGCCAGCCGGATTGCCGCCTATCTTAAGTAAGCCCTTCAGAAAGAGTCATATAATGAAGGAACATTACAATTACAGTCCCGGCATTCATTCATGATCAACTCCCCTCAGGACGAACGCGATATCGTCATTGCACCAGAGATCCTGAAAAATCAGTTCAGCACCGACGAAAATCTTTGTATTCGCCTTGAAATTCATGACCGCTACAGCGTTCCCAGCGTAAATTTCGCGGAATGGGTGCTGCGACGCGTGGCATGGCAGGGCAGCGAACAGGTGCTGGATGTAGGCGCAGGTTCGGGCAAATATTTCGACACAGTGAAATCGCTTGTGCCAGATGCAGGTTATACAGCAGTGGATGCCTTTGCCGGAATGATGGTCAAGCACCCCGCGCAATCGCGCCGGGTGAATGGAAATGCGCTTGACCTGCCATTTGCCGATGCCAGCTTTGAT
>CAZBPB010000050.1:0-12124 GCA_964493565.1 uncultured Pleurocapsa sp.
ATCTGGAACGGTGGATGGAGTGCATACAACCAGATGAGTCTGGAGCTTTACTATCAATGGCTGAATGAGGGGCATAAAATTTCGGCAACCGCAGGCTCGGATATGCACGGTCCACCCGATCCGGATCGGCGTGGTGGCCGCAATGTGGTTTATGCTGAAGAACTCAGTGAGGAAGCAATTTTAGAAGCTGTGCGTAAAGGCCGCTCGTATATCAGCGCAGGCCCGGAATTGATCATAAGCGGACAGACGCAATCAGGCATTGAAGCCATCAACGGCGATACCCTGCCCCCGGGAGCTGCTACTATTTCTGTGCGGTGGTCAGGTGCCCACGCTGGGGATATTCTCCGTTTCAATGTCAATGGTCGCGCCTTAGAGAGACGCTCTATTGAGCCTGTAGGCGAAGCATCCTGGACGCTCGAGCCAGGGCAAGCAAAATGGTGTAACGTCGAAATTCGAGACGCGCAAAACGGAATGTGGGCGATCACCAATCCCATCTATTTTGGTGATCGCTAACTCGTGAGACCCAACCCGCACTTACTTGCACCAGTACAGTAAGTGCGGATTTATTGATCCTTTGAATTGAAGAGATTTTTCTACCCCCAGTTTAATGGAGTAACAGCGGCTTAAGCCGCCATCGTGGCCGCCGCGTAGGCCATTTTGTTATCTGGCGCGCCGGGCGTGCCGCTCCCACTGTATCTCGCTATGTTTAGAGGTCTACCCACACGCGATCAAGCCATTTGTACTCGCTTGGAATCGTCACCGACTCTATTGCGTTTATATCCCCACCACCCACCCGCCTCATTCGCTTTGTATTTCCCTTGATGTTCTCCATTTCTAGTCCTGCGGAAAGTTGACAGACCTTCAAAACAGGTTATAATCGTTCTAAACATAATATTATGTTTCATATACCTATAACACGCGTTGTTTAAGGATTTTGAGTTTGATTATTGCGTAATCCGACATAAGTACATGTTCCATTCGAGATGATATTATGTCCAGTGATCACAGCCGTAAGTTAATAATCAATACAGACGACACATCCGACAATATCGAGCGCCTCCTCAAAGGGTTAGCCTCTGCGCCTCGTCTCGAAATCTTGCGATTTCTTGGTAGTCATACGTGCAGCGTCAACGAAATCGCTGAAGCCTTCAATATGCCGGCAAGCACAGTTGCGCTCCATGTTAACCAGCTCGAAAAATCTGGCCTCATCCAAACTGAGCTACAGCCTGCCAACCGCGGACTCAAAAAGGTTTGTGTACGCCTTTATGATCAGGTCGTGATCAGTTTGCCAAGTGGTGAACGTATTGCTGATAACGTCATTGATATTGCAATGCCTATAGGCGCCTATGTTGATTGTTCTGTCGTCCCCACCTGCGGACTGGTGAGCCTTAACGGCATCATAGGCCATCTCGATGATCCAGAAACGTTCTACGATCCCGAACGCGTTAACGCTCAACTCTTATGGTTTAAACATGGCTACGTCGAATATCGTTTTCCCAACCGCAGCCATCTCAATGGAGCGCTTGAAAGCTTACAAGTAAGTTTTGAGGCTTGTTCCGAGGCACCCCTGCACAATCCAAATTGGCCCTCCAATGTCACGGTCTGGATCAACGAGATGGAAATTGGCACCTGGACAAGTCCCGGCGATTTCGGGGGAGAGCGCGGCGCCCTTACCCCGGATTGGTGGGAGGAATGGAATTCACAATATGGCTTACTGAAGCTGTGGAAGGTTACAGCCAGCGGGTCATATGTGGATGGCATCCGTGTTTCAGATGTCACCATTTCAGATCTGAGGCTCGACCACGGACCGTATATTTCCCTAAGGATTGGCGTGAAGCCGCATGGTGAAAACGTGGGTGGTCTAAATCTCTTTGGTCGTCAGTTTGGCAACTATCCGCAAGACATCCAGTTGAGAATGCGTTTTCAGTAGATTCGACCAGGCATCGAACGCCCTTTCACGCTGGAAACAACAGGAGAGTTCAAAGGAGGTGTATCCGTCAAATATATCTAACACAAGTTCACCAAGGTTACTTTTATTCAGGAGAGAATGAAATGAACAAGCGTTATATCCTTCTTGTCCTCGCAATCCTATTAATTCTGAGTTTCAGCCTCGCCGCCAGCGCTCAGGAACCTGTCAGACTTCTCTTTGTAGGTTGGGGTGGTCCGGAAGAGCAAGGCGTGTTTCAAGAATTAACGGACGCGTTCAATGCTGCTAACCCTGATGTGGTCATCGAATACCAGCAAATTCCCACGGATTATGTCACCGCTCTCAAAACAATGATTGCTGGCGGCACACCTCCAGATATTGCCTACGTTCCAGATGGAGACTTCTCGGCTTTTGCGCCTGCTGGCACACTGGTTAATATTCAGTCGCTTGTTGATGCCAGCGAGATCATCAATCCGGATGATATCTGGCCATCGGCATTGGGACGGTATCGCTGGGATGCAGAAACGCAGTCTTTTGGCACGGGTGACCTGTATGCGCTTCCGAAAGACATTGGGCCGACGATACTATATATTAATGAAGATCTGTTCAATGCAGCCGGCGTTCCCCTGCCCGATCCCACCGTGCCAATGACCTGGGATGAGCTTATAGAAATCGGCACACAGCTGACAGTTGACGTTAATGGTAAACATCCCGGTGAAGAAGGCTTTGACCGCGAGAACGTTGAAGTATACGGCGTCGGCGACATCTGGATGGAAAACGCTATCTTTGGAAATGGTGGACGTATCATTAGTGAAGATGCGCACACCTTCGTAGCAGCCAGCGACCCGAATACGATTGAAGCAATCCAGTTCCTTTCCGACCTCAACCACGTTTACCAGATCAGACCAACCGAACAACAGCTTTCTTCGATGAGCTATGGTCAGATGTTTGAGTCAGGGCGCGTTGCCATCACAACCAATGGTCGTTGGGCAGTTACCGGTTACCGCAATACACTTCCTTTTGAATGGAGTGTTATTCCGAATGTGGTTGGTCCTAGTGGTGAGTTGACCACTTATCAAAATCAGGATGACTGCAGTTTCTCTGGATGGTCAGGATCCGTTGGAGTTGCCGTTATCGCCGGAAGCGCGGGTGAAGAAAATCTCGAACAAGCCTATCGCTTCATCGAGTTTATCGCCGGGGCTGAAGGACAGACGCAGCAGTCAGCACTCGGATTCCAGATTCCCAACCAGGTTTCAGTAGCTCAGACCGATGCATTCCTGCAACCCGACCAAAACCCGGGCAACGCTGAAATCTTCCTTGAAGCAGCACGTTGCGAAGTGAACGGCCCGTGGACGCAAACACCGTTGTACGGACAGTGGTTCGATGAAAACTTCTGGCGCGGAGTTTGGCTCGATGCAGTCGTAGACAATACAATGTTGGCTGAAGACGCTTTCGCAGAGCGTGCCGACGCTTTCCAGCAGGGTCTTGACGAAGCGTGGGCATCTCTTGAAAACCCGTCATAAACTTTATTCCACATTACGTTGAGGCGTGACCTGGTTGTGCGCTTGTAACGCGCAAAATAATGCCAGCAACGGGTCATGCCCCACCAGACAGGCGCCTCGAATACACCTCCTGGCGTTCGCCATAGCTTTGTGCGGGTATCCTACGGTGGGATACCTGCACAATCATTAACAAAAATGTGACCGAAGCAAGAAGATATCGAACTCTTTGCGCGGTACACACTTACCTGTTTCAACTGCAGCATTTCGAAAGGTGTTTGTTACACATTACAGCGCCGGAAAAGCTGCGGAGGTAAATGTTTATGACGACAAAATTTTCAGGATCTTCACGATCATCGCTAGCACATATTGAACGTTTTTGGGGTTATCTGTTTATCGCAGCGCCGCTTGTAGGGTTCCTGATTTTCGCTGCTTTGCCGATGATCGCTTCAATTTTTATTAGCTTCACCAAATGGGATTTGCTTACCGCGCCGCAGTGGATTGGGCTGACTAACTGGCAGGACGTTTTCAGTATTACGATAGTTCAAGTTCCACCGATGACCGATGCCGATACCGGTGAAGCACTGTATCGCTGCGGCAGAGAAACTGTTATTGCATCGCAGATTAGTAATTATGAGGGCACAACCGATCCGCGTACGCAGCAGCCGATCATCTGCACGCCGCGTTACACCGTCGCCACTGAAGTACTACCTGAGGGCTATAAACCCTGGTTCGACATGCCTATTGCTGGCAATCAATTTACCGTTGGCGCGCGCGATCCAGTGCTATGGGAAGGATTATTCAATACTGTCTTCCTAATGCTTGGCATCCCGATTTCGTTGTTCTTATCGCTGATCCTAGCGATTGCGCTCAATCAGGGGATTCATGGCTCCAGCGTATTCCGCGCAATTTACTATCTACCAGTCATTCTGCCAATTGCCGCTACTGCGCTGATCTGGCTGTGGATTTTTAACCCCGATTTCGGACTGCTGAATTACATACTCAGTCAACTAGGATTGCCGGCAAGTACAGCCTGGCTACAAGATCGATCAACCGTCAAATTTGCGCTGATCATTATGGGCGTTTGGGGCGGTCTCGGTTTCCAGATGCTGGTCTATCTCGCTGGCTTGCAAGGTATTCCGTCCCAACTTTATGAAGCCGCCGAACTTGACGGAGCCGGCATGTTGGCAAAGTTCCGCTTTGTCACATGGCCAATTCTCTCGCCGACAACTTTTTTTCTGCTGGTCGTCGCGCTGATCGGTGGCTTTCAAAATTTTGTCCAGCCTTACATTATGACGGCTGGAGGTCCGGGTAATGCTTCACGTACTATCGTCATGCTTATTTACGAAAATGCCTTCCGCGATTTGCAGATGGGTTACGCGTCTACACAGGCCTGGTTTCTGGGCGCCATCATAATGGTCATCACAGTCATAAACTTTCTACTTGCCCGGCGCTGGGTATTTTATGAAGGTGATGCAAAGGACTAAAGATACTTTATGGCTGAACAAACATTAAAGCAGCCTGCCGTCTATCGGGGCCGGTTGGGTAAGCGGGAGCAAGCGAGAATTGCCCGTTATGCAGCCTACGCATTCCTCATTCTAGGTTCGATAGTAATGCTGCTCCCATTTTTCTGGATGCTGTCTACTTCGCTAAAGCCAGAGCGCGGCATCTTCACCATGCCGCCCCAGTGGATTCCCAACCCGTTGATTTTTGATAATTATGTCAATGTCTGGCAGCAAACTGATCTACTGCGGGGAATGTTGAACTCGGCCTTTATCGCCATAGTTACAACGGTTGGTGAAATCTTTATCAGTACCCTTGCGGGATTCGCCTTTGCCCGGATGCGCTTTGTCGGCAGAAAAACTTTCTTTGGGCTGCTGCTGTTGACAATGATGATCCCCGGTGTAGTGACCATGGTTCCGTCCTTCATCTTGTTCCGCTATCTGGGTTGGATCCAAACCTGGCTGCCGTTAATCGTTCCACTCCTGCTAGGATCGGCGTTTGCCATATTTCTCAGCCGCCAGTTCTTTGTAACCTTGCCCCGTGAACTAGAAGATGCTGCAAAAGTAGATGGTTGCAACTTCTTCCAAATTTACTGGCGCATTTTTATGCCCAATGCTAAGCCACTAGTCGCCACTTTATTCGTATTGGGATTCATTGCGCGCTGGAACGATTTTCTTGGGCCGTTGATTTATTTACAGGGCGCAACAGACCTGTATACCGTGCCACTTATGCTTGCGCGTCTCAATTCTGCATATGAACGACAGTGGGCATTGCTGATGGCCGGTTCGATGATTGCACTTGCGCCGATTATTCTGGTCTTTATCTTCCTTCAACGTTACTTCATTCAAAGCGTGACGATGACCGGACTGAAGGGATAAGCATTTTGCGCCGCTTCGTTATTATCCTTTTCATCTTTCTATCATTTGGTACAAACGTGACCGCTCAAGACGAAATCACCTTACCGCAATATCATGGCTACATCTCGGTTGCGCCAGATGGGCGCTACTTTGCTGATGAGCAGGGACTGGGTTTTCTGGTCATCGGGGAAAATGACGGTGTTCCCTGGGCTGGTCTAAGCACCCTCCTAAACCGAACTTCGCCGGAAGCAACCGAAGCTTATATTCGCGATCTCCGTGAACACGGTATCACAGTCAGCCGGATAATGGTTGAATACTCAGAACAGCCGCACACATATTTGGAAAACCCGGTGGGGACGTTTTCAGATTCAATGGTGCAGTTCTGGGATGATTTTGTTGCGCTTGCGGAAGAATACGGTCTCTATTTGCTGCTGACTCCTTACGACACCTTCTGGCAGGGACACAACTGGGAACGATATCCATATAATGCAGCGCTTGGCGGCCCGTGCCAGACCATGCGCGATTGGTTGACTGACTCGGACTGCATCTCGGCGCAGAAGAATCGCTGGCGCTTCATAATTGAGCGATGGGGCGGCTCACCAAACATTTTCGCCTGGGATCTCATGAACGAGATTGACCTTTGGTGGAATGCCTCGGCAGCAGAAATTGATGCCTATGTAACCGATATGGCAGCATATATTCGATCTCTTGAAACCGAGATATGGGGGCGCACGCATATGATTACAGTGTCAAGCGCAGCCCCTGTACCAGCCGGCACATTAGGAAATATCATTTACCAGCATCCGTCGCTCGACTTCGCCAATACACATCTCTACATTGGCAACGAAATTCGTGATCCTGCCGACCCGATAGGCGCAGGCGCAATCATGTCTGGAGGTGTAGTTCAATCGCTAGCAGAAATTCAGGATGCGCGCCCCTACTTTGACAGCGAAACTGGTCCAATTGACGATTGGATCGAGGATCCCAGCTTTGATCAGGAATACCATCACAATATGAGTTGGGCACATCTTGCGGCTGGCGGAGCCGGGACTGGGATGCGCTGGCCTTATACCAACCCACATTGGATACTGCCTGAACTGCGCGACAATTTGCTAGGCGTGGCGCGTTTCGCGTCAACTATTGACTGGGCGCACTTTAACAGCCGCAATATCGCTAATAATGTCAGTGTCAGTCAGAGAAATATCATTAAAGCTGCCAGTTCAGATGGGGAAACGGCAGTTATCTGGCTGCTGCTTGATCCTCGCCGTGATCCAACGGTATCGTTCGAGGGCGTTCGCGTGACCGTTGATGATGTGTTGGCAAACGGTGCCTATCGCATTGAGTTCTGGGAAACCTATCAGGGCAATATACTCACCGCTATCGAAGGAATAGCACAGGATCGCGAGCTAACTTTTATGATGCCGCATCTTGACGGGTCGTTAAAAGATGTTGCTATACTCATTCGTCCGCAGGAAGGGTAACTGTGTGACGCTACCCACTTTGAGCAGCATCACACACACAAATCGTCCGGAAACGTTCACGGAGCCTCGACAGCGAAAGTCGTGCTCATCAGCTTATAGCAAAACTTAGCGCCGTTAGCGAATGCGGCTCGAACGCCCGGTGAAGTGTTGTTCCTTCGGCTTCTAGCGACGATACGCGGCTCATAACCCGGGGCGCTTCCCCAAAACGATTCTCTGCCTTGATATTCGTCCCATTCACCACAGTGGACTTTGCTGCACCTTTGAAGCGCCCCATTGCCAATGAAATCTCGGCTTCAAGCGGCTGTTCCGAGCGGTTGATAACGAACAATACGATCTCTCCTGACGTACTATCCAAAGTAGCGGATACATCAAGGACACGGACACCCGTGTGATTACCCCCGCTGAATGTATCGCCTGTCCAGAAAACATCAAGCGCCGTATCTCCACATTGACTGCTGTACACTTCAAACGGGTAGAAGATCGTTTGCAACACCAAGCCATCGCGCCGGGTAAGAATTGGCCCGAGAACGTTTACTATCTGGGCGATATTCGCCATACCGACGAGTGATGCGTGGCGAATAAAGGCGTTGAAATGCATCGCCACGACCAGCGCATCTTCCAGGTTATACACTTCTTCAGCGTTCTCACTACCACGATATCCGACGTTCCATTCATCTACTGCAATGCGAATTGGGCGCTGAATCCCTAGCGCAAGTTTCATGGCGCGGATAATTCCTTCGTAGGCACTCAAGCGCGCTTCAAGCAATTCCGAGATTGTCATATAGCGGGCAAAATCATTTTCTGGATTGCCAACATACCAGTGAATGGCGAGATAATCCACTAGATGTCCTGCCTGTTCAAGCAACAACTGGGCACGCTCGACCATATCAGCCTTCCAGGTACAGCCTGCTGCTGCTATCAGGCTAATATCCGGGTCTACCCAGCGCATAACCTTACCGAATTCAGTGAAGGCACGCGCATATTCCTCTGGCGTCTTATAGCCAATCTGCCAATGTCCATCTACCTCATTACCAATTCCCCAATATTTCACCTGATGAGGTTCAGCAAAACCATGCTTGCGGCGGAGTTTGACCAGCGCGGTATCTTCAGTTCCATTGCAATATTCAACCCAATCGCGAGCTTCGCGGGAGTCACCATCACCGCAGTTGACGACAAGATATGGGGCCGTGTTCAGCCGCCGGCAATACTGGATAAATTCATTGGTTCCGAAGTGGTTAGGTTCAAACGAATGCCAAGCCAGATCAAATCGTGCCTGGCGCTCTACTCTAGGCCCAATACCGTCACGCCAGCGGTAGCCAGAGACAAAGTTGCCGCCAGGGTAGCGAACGACAGGCATCTTCAAGCGTTTTAATGCATCCAGCACATCAATGCGAATCCCGTCAGCGTCAGCAAGCGGACTATCGGGATCATAGATGCCCCCATTGATACAACGATACATATGCTCTGCAAAGCCGCCGAATATATTACGGTCGATTTGACCCAGAACGCGCTGCGGATCGATACGAATAACGTTATTCAAAACAGACTCCTTTTATTCTTGTGAAGGGAATAGCTGTGGTGTCCAGGTGGGGCCGATGATTACAGGACGATCTGCGTCCCACTCCAGGCGATCAAGGCGCATTAAACGAGCCGTCATCTCTTGATTCCAGGCGTGATAAACGATGTATTCCTGACTATCGTCTGGCGAACGTGTGAATGAATTGTGCCCCGGGCCAATCACGTGACCGGGAGACGAACGCAAAATTGGCGCATTGGGTTCGAGTGGGCGGTAATAGGGGCCAAGTGGGTGCGAGGCGACTACATAGGAAACGCCATAGTTCTCCTGTTCCCATGCCCCACCGCTGTAAAAGCAAAAGTACTTGTTGTTGTGCAGCCGAACCGCGGGACCTTCAATCGTATGCCAATCATAGATGCCGCCGTAGATTGATCGCTGCGGCTGGAAGAGCTGCCAGTCCGCATGAGGACGAATGACAATTTGCGGATTACCTTCCAGTGTAACCATGTCCAAAAGACGATCTACGACAATGCCAGTACCAACCCGGTTGTCGCCGTCCAATGTCAAAAAATCTCTAGCGTAGTATAGATACCACTGCCCATCCCGATCCTGAAATGGGTGGGCATCAATGGTGAAAGGATCGTCCGGGATGAGTACCTGACCGCTGTCTTCAAACGGGCCTGATGGGCTGCGACTGGTTGCGACACGTAATTGATGGGAGCTTCCCTTAACCCCATCTGCCGAATAATACATATAGAACGTCCCACTTTGGTAGGCAACCTCTGGTGCCCAGAAATTGGCGCCGCCCTGTACAGGCTGAAGTGCCCATCCTATTTCCTGCCAGTGAATTAGATCAGTGGAATGAAGTACCGGGAACTGCCAACCCTGTGGACTGGCAGGAGCAGTTCCGTAGGCATAATAGTTCCCTTCATGGTGAAGAACGAAGGGATCTGCCAGATATTTGTCGTAGACAGGGTTTATATAGAATGACAAATCCACTTCCTTTTAGCTCCAACGTAACAGGGAATGGTGCAGTTTCATCATGACACTTAACGGATAGTTTCTACAGTGGTTGATAAAGAGGACGATGGATACTTAAATGAACCATAAATTTATGTGTCATAATGGATTTTTCAGAGGCTTTTGATGTCACAGGACAGAAAAAGTTAGCCACAACCACGAGTTATACATAAAATATTGTTTTGATACATAAAATCATATGGGAATTGAAGGTAATTGTCAACCGGAAGTGGCTTCAATCTGCGAGATTTCGGAAGTTCATTGCTGTGTAATGCAACCTTTAATCCACCCGGACAAACCCGCGTTCAATAGGGGCAAACCGTGAAGAAGCCTGTGAGCGATATACATTCTGTGCAGATTGATTCGTGATGCAAGATGCGGGTTACGTACACTAAAATACAAGCTAACGCTCAATCACACTCAATTTCAAATATGCGGGCAGAATATTTTTGCGGCAGCGTTACTTCTAAAGCCTTTTTGCTTTCGTCCCAATGCCACGTACAGGCTGGCTGTAGCGGATAAGTGCAAGCTACTCGCACTTCTATAGAATCTATGTAAGGTAACGGCAGCGATTCGCTCTCTGTTTCAGAATCCAGACGCCAAACTGCGAGATAAGTTTTATGACCCTTTCGCAGCGCCAAACTTGTCCATGCCGTGTTACGAAAGTGAGACATTCCCAGCGGCCAGTATGGCAGGGTGTCTGGAATATCATCACGAATTGTCTTGTAATAATCTAAGCCAGCTTTGACCAATACCCGCATCTCTGGAGTGATATTTGCGATCTGCCCGCTTTGCTGTACTCGCATCAACATCACATTGACCATGTTAAAAATGACTGCTTCCTCATCGTCACCCGGCAATGGATACGACCAGTTCGCGCACTGTTCAGGGGTAACAGCCGCTGGCGCGGCGCAAGCAATAGACGCGAACAGCCGGTAATCCACCTGATCGCTAACCGAATGAACGGCCAACCGGGAGAGCATTGCGTAATCAGTACGCATGCCACCGCTGGCACAATTTTCGATGATCAAATCGGGGTAACGCGCTAATACACTATCCAGCCAGTGCAGATATGCACGATTATGTTGTAACAAGCCATCCCCAACACTATCGGCATCCAGTTCAGTGCCTGCGCCGGGATGTATATTGTAGTCAATTTTGATATACCTGAAGCCATACTGCTGCACCATGCGATCAATCGTTTCATCAGCGAAGCGCACGACTTCAGTATTGCGAAAATCCAGTTGATAACGCCCGTGATCAATTACGCGTTTACCATGTCGCTGAAAAAACCATGCGTCTGGCAGCAGTGCCGCACGCGGGTTATTTACACCTATCACTTCTATTTCCAGCCAGATGCCCGGGATCATGTTTTTGAGGCGAACAGCATCAATTACCTCTTGAAACCCGCCCGGAAAGCGCGTTGTAGAGGGCTGCCAATCTCCGACCAGATCCCACCAGTAGATGCCTCTCTCAACATACCATCCGGCATCAATTACAAAGTATTCACACCCTAGTTCGTGCGCTGCTTCAATGAGCGGTAGTAATTTCTCGGTTGTTGGATCGCCAAAAAGACAGTTCATGTAATCGTTGAAAACTACTGGCAGCTTACGAAGGTCGTTTCCACGCGTAAATATGCGGCGTCTGTACTGCGTCATGGAACGCACCGCGTCTTGAAAATCTCCCGAAACGTAGCTAACCCCAACCGTCACGCTCACGAAGCTTTCGCCGGGACGGAGCAGCTTCCACCAGTGATTTTCAGCTTCAGTTGGGCCGCTTAACTGGAGATAGAGATGATACCGATGGTCGCTGATCTCCCAATGCCATGAGCCGTTATGCTCGATTTGCCATATCAAGGCGATGTTGGTTTCAGTATTTTCGAGACAGGCTGTAGGCGTAAATTGCGAACTAGACCAGGGGCCAGTGCTGCTATAAGCCACCCGTTTGAGCGCAAAATTGTGCACACGTACCAAACCCAATTCTGGCAAGGTGTAACTGCGCCATTGGGCTTCGCCTTCCCACGAGTTATGCATCACATGAAGTCGCGTCTTCTCATCCCACTCGCCCGCGCCTTCTTTTGCCAGTCCGGTCAGTGCAAAAGAGGAGACATACTCCAGCCCAACTGCTTGCTGCCCGACATTTTTCACGCTCGTCCATGCCCGAACTGCCGACACACCATCATAAAACTGCCAGTGGCAGGTCACCATCAGGTGTAGCACAGGATCAAATAACTCAAATTCGAGCAATCGTCCCTTATCGCTGCGGTTATCGTGAACCTTTACAAAGCGCAAGCGTTTGCCGGGGATTGTGCCCGTGTGTTT
>CAZBPB010000050.1:12224-14354 GCA_964493565.1 uncultured Pleurocapsa sp.
TCAACACAATTTGCGAGTCATCTTCAAGAACATCGGTGATTTCAGAAGTGATGTAATGAATCTGGATTCCCGGCCTAAACTGCCAATTGAGGGGCAATATCGCCCCTCGCCGCGCCGGAAGTGTTATCGAATGCTCGCCAAATAAAGCTCCATCCTTATCCGATATCACCGTTTCAAGAGGATCATCCTGATAATTATTAATGAAGAGAAAGCTGCCGCCTACTCCTTGCGATAGCCGCACATCGGCCCAATCGCTCAAGGTAAATTGCGGCGCACACTCCATACAGTTTGCAATCTGGTTCAGAATACTCAGGTCTTCGGGCGTGTTTGCCGTCATGGCTGCGCCCAAAACCATCACCTCACCCCCGCCAATGCGATTGACAAACCCGACACACTCGCCCGATGCAGTTGAGGCGAATTGCTTTTCAAAATTGCCAGTATATGTTTCCAAAAATGTTGCTGGAATATATTGGTTTTCAAAGACCTGAATCTCAATAGGCTCAAACAAGGTCACATTTTTGATGCCGGTAATGTGTAAAGCGTCCTTTAGAATCGTGCAAGGTGTATGATCGAAGTTCTGTTGGCACATTCGCCCGATCAAGATCAAGCGCCCACCGTTCGCCACATAGTCAACCAGTTTATATTGCACCTCAGCATCACATTGTTTCTCCATCAGCACCCACAACGTGGGCATCACTGAGGGATCAAGAGGAGTACGCGATAATTCCACCGCGCCAAATGGCCGATGCGTTAGCGCCAGCCCACGCGCGATAAAGTCAAACAGAATGTCATTACGCTGATGCGTGAGAATATCCGTCGTCCTAAGCGTAAATTCATTGTTGACTTCGGTCATAAAATCATCAATCTGAAAGCCAATCGTGGTCACTGTAGTCGGGATCGAACGGATCAAATCTTCGCCATATACACTCAATACCTTTGAGAGTTCGCTGTAGCGGGCATAATGGCGGCGTACTGTCCCATCTTTGCGTACTGGATGCCCCCAGTTATGGCGTCTAACCGGGCTGAGTACCGGATCATTTTCACCGTCAAAAAACAGATAGTGATTGATGGCACGCATCCCACCAGAGATGCACAGCCGGCTGTGAAGGTCATAAAGCGAAGACTGCGCGCCGCTATAGTCTTGATTGCCGCCCGCCTGAAATTCAATCGAGAACAAAGGCTGCTCGAAATTCTGCAGTGCAACGGTCATGGCGTTCACCAAAAGCATCTGGTGAAAGTTTCCCTCGCCTATGAAAATGGGATAGACATCTGTCGCACTGATCATGCCTTCTAGTGCCAGAACTTCGACCAGTTGGGATAAGCCTATCGGAAATGTTTTGCCGCCGTTGCCAAAGCCGTGAATATTAGTAACGGGCGGCACTTCCAGTCCATTGGCTTTCGCGCGTTGCCAAAGATGCGACGCGTAAGCGCGCAAATATTGCCTATAGAATCTTCTGTAGTCCTCAATGACTTGTTCGCCAGCACCCGGCTGCGGATGCCGGATTTGATCGGCAAGAAAACTGGTCAGGTCCGTTACAGGGTAATGCTGAACAAGCTGTGCGCCGTAAGTTTGCCGCAGGTAATCAGCGAAACGGGTTAACGTATCCGGGTTCAGATCAATGATGTTGCGAACCCAATGCGGCATCCCCATCTCGTTATCCAACTGAACCATCACCTGTCGCGGGGAAAGCACCTGAAACACCGCTTCATACCACTGCGCGACACACGCCAGAAAATCGGGATGCAGATAGCTGACTAAATTTTGTGCCTCGTCACGCTGGTTAATAAATGTCACAGCAGGATATTTGTCAAACACCCACGGCGGGATACCTTCATTGATCGTTTCTGCCATGATATACGGGCCGGGGCGGGCAATAACGTACAAGCCCATACGGGTTGCCAGATCCAGAAATCCTGATAAATTGCGCATAGGATGGGTATGGCCATCCAGGTCAGATACATTCTGCTTTGGCTGGTGCCACAGCCATGGGATATAGGCTGCGACGGTGTTGAATCCAGCATTAAGCAGCAGAGTTAACCTGTGTTCCCATTGTTCGGTAGGCGTGCGGAAATAGTGAAACTCTCCCGCATTAAGAAATAGTGGCTGGTCATCCAGCCAGAACAACCCGT
>CAZBPB010000051.1:0-12836 GCA_964493565.1 uncultured Pleurocapsa sp.
TTCCCGCCGGCAAACTACGGCGCATTCTATGGATCGCTGGATGGCAGCGTGGAACCTGTGACCGCGCCACCGCGCTTCAACGAACTGGAAAGCATTTTCATTCGCTACCTCGATCTGGTCATGGCAAACGAAATGACCGTTGAAGATGCAATGAATGCTGCCCAAACCGAGCTGATGAGTGTAATTTCCTGCTAGGTCTCTGTAATTTGTAATGCCCCTTTCCCCGGTACACGTTGCCGGGGAAAGGGTTCATATCCCTGTTCATTGACAAGAGTTTTATATCTGGCGGGGACGTGAACAGGGTAAGTTTCATTATAGGAACTTGTTATGTCCACTAAAGTTTTGACCTACAAAGCGATGAAGCGGCGGGAGATGCTCACTGCATATGCATTCATCCTGCCTACCTTTATAGGTTTCGTGATTTTCATCGTTGGCCCGATGATGGCGAGTTTCGCGATCAGCCTGTTCGATTGGAACATGCTTACACCGCCGAAGTTCATCGGATTGGAAAACTTCGAGACGCTTTTTAACGATGGGCGCATCGGCAATGTTTACCTGACCACGTTTAAGCTTGCCCTCATGATCGTACCGACCAATATGATCTTAGGGCTTACGCTGGCGGTTCTGGTTGACCGCAATATGCCGGGCATCGTTCGCAATTTCTTCAAAACCAGCTTCTTCTTCCCCTTCGTTGTTTCGGCGGTTGCTGTGTCCATCATCTGGACATTTATGTTCCACCGGGATCTCGGGCCGATTAACTACTACCTCGGCCTTTTGGGGATAGATCGCATCCCATGGCTAAATTCCAGCACGTATTCACCTATCGCCATTGTGATCGCCGATGTGTGGCGCAATGTCGGGTTTTATGTACTGGTATTTCTAGGGGGCATGCAGGCGATACCCAGAGATTTTTATGAAGCGGCTGAAGTGGATGGCGCAGGTACATGGAAGCAGTTCCGGCATATTACCCTGCCGCTGCTTTCGCCAACCATCTTATTCTTATCGGTCATCAGTGTGATTGGCGCGCTGCAGATCTTCGAACAGCCCCAGATTTTGACGAATGGCGGCCCCGGCGATGCCACGCGCACAATTGTGCTTTATCTCTATGAGCAGGGCTTCCGCTTCTTTGATATGGGCTATGCCTCTGCAATCGCGATTTCGCTGTTTGCGATCATCCTGATCTTAACGATGCTTCAGTTCCGGATAAGCCGGCGCTGGGTCTTTTATTGATAAGGGTGAAGGCTATGGCGACGCAAGCGCGAACTCAACCACAAACTGTAGTTTTACCGAAAAAACGCAAGCCGTTTCGATGGGGAACGATTTTTACCCTTCTGATTCTAGGAATTGGAGCGGTGTTAATGATCGCTCCGTTTCTGTGGATTATTTCAGCCGCATTTGGAAAGACCACCGAAGTTTTCGTGCTGCCGCCGCGCTGGCTTCCACAGAATCCGTCACTGGAAAACTTTGAAGAAGTGTTCAATCAGGTGCCTTATCACCTGTTCATGTTCAACTCCATTAAGTTGGCGATCATTGTCACCATCGGGCAGTTAATTACCTGTTCAATGGCGGCCTACGCCTTTGCCCGGCTGCAATTTCCCGGCAGGAATATCCTGTTCGTTATTTTGCTATCTGCGCTGATGATACCGGGGCAAATTACGATTGTTCCGCTGTTCATTCTGGTGCGAAACCTAGGACTGTATAACACGCATCTGGCGCTAATACTGCCGGGGTTGGTGAATCCTTTTGGCGTTTTCCTACTTCGACAGTATTTTGTCACCATTCCAACCGAGCTTGAAGATGCGGCGCGGGTTGACGGCGCCAATGTGTTCACCATTTACTGGCGGATCATTTTGCCACTTTCCGGGCCAGTGCTAACCACGCTGGCGATCCTCACGTTTGTGGGGATGTGGAACGCATATTTCTTCCCATTGATCATGATCAACACACCCGATCTACAAGTAATCACTGTAGGTTTGACGCTGCTGCGCGGTCAGTATGGGGCAGGCGCCTTAGGGCCAATTGCGGCTGCTCTAACCATGGCGATTGTTCCCGTGCTTATCGTTTTCCTGCTGCTGCAAAAGTACATCATTAAGAGCGTCGTTTCTACCGGGTTGAAAACGTAAACTGTTATGCATCTGCTGCAGTCGCTTTCCGAAACCTCGCTTGGTCGCGCGCTGATCGCCTACTTTTTTGATCTGCCGCGCTGGACGCTGGCAAGTGTTCTATTCGGCGTAGCCCTGCTGCCCGCTTATCTTGCGCTGACTAACGGGATAGAGCCGGGGGCGGCGGCAGCTACGCTGCCAGCAGTACCGGTCATGGCGGGGATGATCAATATGTCGGCAAGCCAAACGGCGGGGAATGCTCCCCGGTTCCGGGACGCTTTGGCTTACCCTTCCACCCTTTTCACAGTTTTTCTGATGTGGCTGGGAGGAGCTGTTTTAGGAACACTGCTGCTTATAGGGGCACCACTGGTCTTGATTTTTATTATCGCTGTCGTTTTGCTAATGCTGCTGTTGATCGGGGTATTTGCTATTTTTCTTCCCTCCCAATTGAAAGTAACAGGCCGATTGATATGGCGAAATGGGCTGGTGCTGGCAGTGAGCAATCCGATCATCGGGTTGGGTATTCTGCTTTTGGCGGTGGTGGGGGTCTGGGTGATCGCGATTAGCAAGGGCGCGTTGATTATTGCTATCCCCGCGCTGTGGATCTTGATGGCGGCTTTTACGGTTGATGATCGGATTCAGGACATTCGTTCAAGGACGGATAGTGCGGCGTAAGGCCGTTTTTGTTTAGGAAGTCGTTATTGGAAGTCAGGTTATCGGATATGAAAAATAGGCGTTCGTTTGATTCGTCAGCAACAGCGCTGGCATTCCCATTGGGCGGGCTGGGTACCGGCACCGTCTCGCTGGGCGCGCGCGGCGAACTGCGAGACTGGGAAATCTTCAATTCTGCGGCAAAAGGCAATCATCTGCCTAATACATTCTTTGCTATCAGGGTGCAAGCGCCGGGTCAAGAACCGGTGATGCGGGTGCTGGAAGGCGCGCTGCACCCGCCCTTCAATCTCTCTCATGGTTATCATCCGTCGCAGAATGGCGGGCTGCCGCGGTTCATTCACTCGCAATTTAGCGGCGAGTATCCGCTGGCATGGGTTGATCTGGAAGACCCGAACGTACCTGTGAAGGTACATCTCGAAGCCTTTACGCCCATGATCCCGCTGAATCCCGACGATTCAGGGATTCCCTGCGCATCGTTGAACTACAGCGTGACCAATATTTCTGATCAACCGCTTGCGATAACGCTGGCTGGCTCGCTGTGTAACGCGGTAGGTGGCGTGCAATTTGACCCATTTATGAATATTGCCCGCAGCAAAGTAGGGAAAACGCGCAACCAGTTTCGCAGTGAAGCCGGAATGCACGGCATTTTCATGGATGCATCGGGAATCGCTAATGACGATTTCATGTTCGGCAGCATGGGGCTGGTCACAACCCACGATAATGTAACGGTAAAACCACAATGGCTGCGAAGCGGTTGGTGGGACTTCTTACAGGAATTCTGGGATGATCTGGCAGACGATGGCTTGCTGACCGATCTGGAATACGATCTTGAATCGCCAGATGGCCGACCGGATAGTAGTTCTCTGGGGATAGTGGATACGCTTCAGCCGGGAGAGACGCGCAGCTACCAATTCTGGATCACATGGCATTTCCCGAACCGGCACAACAGCTGGCACGGCCCGCAGGCTGTAGCTCCCGGCGCAAAGCCAACCATTCGCAATCATTACGCAGCGCAATTTGGCGATGCCTGGGATGTGGCTGAGTATGCGGTGAAGGAATGGCCGCGCCTTTCAAGCGAAACGCATAAATTTCATGACGCATTTTTTAACAGCACACTTTCCGATTATGTGCTGGATGCCGTCTCTGCCAACATTGTCCCAATGCGCAGCAACACCTGTTTCTGGCTGGAAGATGGACGCTTCTATGGCTGGGAAGGATGCTTCGATAACGGCGGAAGCTGTGCCGGAACCTGCACCCACGTATGGAGTTATGCCTACAGCTTAGCCTATTTATTCCCTTCGCTTGAACGGGAAATGCGGCGTATCGAGTTCCAGATTGAAACCGAAGACGATGGTTATATGACGTTTCGCAATCTGAAATCGCTGGGCGAAACTTTCGTTTGGACATGGGCAGAACAGCCAAAAGCCGAACCTGCGGTGGACGGGCAAATGGGCAGCGTCTTGCGCGCCTATCGAGAGTGGCAGTTAAGCGGGGATCGCGTGTGGCTGGAAAGCATCTGGTCAGGGGTGAAGCGCGCGCTGGAATATGCCAGCCTGCATTGGGACACTGATGGCGATTTTGTGCTGGATGGCAAGCAGCACAATACCTATGACATTGAATTTTATGGTCCCAACCCGCTGAGCAACATTTATTACATGGCTGCTTTACGCGCTGTTGAAGAAATGGCGAAGGTACTTGGCGAGCCGGATGTGGCGCTGCGCTGCCATCAGGCGTTTGAGGCCAGTTCTAGTAAGTTTGACGCGCTGTGCTGGAATGGCGAATACTACATTCAACATCTAGAGGATGTGGATGCCCATAAGTATCAGCATGGGCTGGGATGTCTATCCGATCAGTTGTTAGGACAGCTTCATGCTCACGCGTTGGGGTTGGGCGATTTGCTACCCGCCGAGCATGTACGCAAAGCCGTTAAGAGCATCTTTGACTACAATTTCCTCGAAGGTTTTGAACAGCACTCTAACTGCCAGCGCACGTATGTGTTGAACGACGAATCTGGACTGTTACTTTGCACGTGGCCGCATGGCGGGCGCCCAAAGTTCCCATTTGTGTATTCCGATGAAGTATGGACAGGCATCGAATACCACGTTGCCGCCGAGCTAATCTACGACGGATGGCTGGATGACGGCCTGAAATTGGTGGAATCTGTGCGTTCACGGCACGAAGGCACTCGCCGTAACCCATGGAACGAGGTGGAATGTGGTCACCATTATGCACGTTCCATGTCCAGTTGGACGGTCTTGCTGGCGTTGAGCGGGCAGCATGCAGACCAATCAAAGGGTACGCTGACTTTCAACCCTGTGCTTGAAGCAAGCACCGATCCCAACCTCTTCCAGTGCTTCTGGTCAAATGGGACGGCGTGGGGAGTGTACCGAAACCAGCGCGATCAAACCGGTAGTTGGACATCTGAAATTGAAGTTCTTGGAGGCGCGTTGGAGCGCAAAACACCTGCCGACGCTGCTACTTATTCTGTTGAAGCAGAAGGATAGGCTTAGATGCGAATCGCACTACTTCTTTTGATGGTTTTGTTGACGGGCACATTTTCGATGGTTAACGCACAGGATGAGCCAGATACAGTGCTGACAGGTATTGCCGATGTTGAGTTTGTGGAATGGGTGACGGGGCCAGATTCGCCAAATCAGACGGACGTTAATTACGGCGTGCTGGGGACTGATCTGGGCAGCATGTTCGACATGAACGGCACGTTGTACATCGCATTTGGGGATACGTTCGGATGCTGCCGTCCGGCCAATGGCGGCGGTGGTGGCGGTCAATGGCGTTATAACGTGCTAGCGCATTCCACCGACCGCGATCTGGAAGACGGCATTACGCTGGATGGCTTCATCACCGACGAAAGAGGGCGGGCGCGAGCTGTTCTGCGCAAGCAATTTGAAGATTTCACGATTATCCCTACCTATGGCATCGCTGTTGATGATCGTATGTATTTGCACTATATGGCAGTAGATGAATGGGGCGCGCCCGGTCACTGGACGTTGAATCGTTCTGGCTGGGGATACTCGGATGATGGTGGTGAAACATGGACACAACCATTGGAGTCTGTTTGGGAAGGCGATACCAACTTCGGGCAAGCCTCTCTGCTTGAGCATGAAGGGTATATCTATATCTTCGGCATTCACGGCGGGCGTTATGGCGGCGTAATGCTGGGGCGTACACCGCGTGATCAAGTGCTGGATATGAGCGCCTATACCTATTGGGATGGCAGCGACTGGGTTAGCGATCTGGATGCGGCAGTGGAAATTGTGCCGGGGCCGGTAGGTGAACTGTCAGTAGCGTGGAACGAGTTCCTTGGACGCTGGATCATGATTTATCTGGATGAGCCACGACGCGGGCTGGTGATTCGCGAAGCGCCGGAGATGACCGGCCCGTGGAGCGAACCGCAGATGCTGGTGGACTCAGCGGATTTCCCATCGCTTTACGGGTCATATTTGCATCCCTGGGCAAGTGATGGCGAAGTGATCTACTTCAACATGTCGCAATGGGGTCCCTATAACGTGATGTTGATGCGTGCGCGGCTAGTCAGGGATGATTAACAAGAGAGTGCATTGTTTGCAGCCTAACGATATTGATAAGGGATGGGACAAACATGTCTGTTTTTAAGGGAAGCCCGATGGGTGAACTGGCACGCGTACGACAGGTCACAACCCGGCGGATTTCGAGCTATGATCGCATGGGCGGCAATGATGACCGCCTGCATCTTGCGCCGGGAACGACCACAGTGATTGCTGATATTGCCGGGGCGGGGTGTATCAATCATATCTGGGTGACGATGGTGTGCCATGAACCCGATTTTCTGCGGAAAGTAACATTGAGAGCGCGCTGGGATAACGAAAGCGATTACTCAATAGAAGTGCCAATCGGCGACTTTTTCGGCATCGGGCATGCTAAGACGACAGATTTTGTATCTATGCCACTACAGATGAGTCCGGCAAATGGTCGCTCTTTCAACTGCTGGTTCCCGATGCCCTTTTCTGAACGCGCGTTGTTTGAGGTGACCAGCGACTGCAACGTGGAAGTCCTCTTCTACTACTACATTGACTATGAACTGCATAATCGTATTGACCCTGATCTAGGGCGTTTTCATGCGCAGTGGCGGCGGCAAAACCCGACGGATGGCATCTCTGATGAAGGCCTTAAAAATCACGAGTGGTCATTTGGAGGCACCAACACGGATGGCAAGGGAAATTACGTAATTCTGGATGCCGAGGGCGCCGGGCATTATGTAGGCTGCAACCTGAATATTCATAATCTGCGAAAACGCCCGTGGCCCGAGGCCGCACCCTGGCCGATTGCGCCAGAGGAAATGCACCAGAACATTCCCGGTGTGGGGGATGCGTTTAACTGGTACGGCGAGGGCGATGATATGATTTTCATTGACGGAGAAGTTTGGCCACCTTCGCTGCATGGCACCGGTACAGAAGATTATTTCAATACCGCATGGTGCCCGGCAGTTGAATACAATGCGCCCTATCATGGGATTACGCTCCCCGGTGGACCAAACTGGTCAGATAAGATTTCGCTGTACCGGTTTCATATTGAAGACCCGATTTGCTTTCAGAAGTCTATTCGCGTGACCATTGAACACGGGCATGCGAACCGACGCAACGATGATTATTCAAGCACTGCTTACTGGTACCAGCTAGAACCACATAAGCCGTTCCCTGAATATCCACCGATGGAGGAGCGTCTGCCGCTTCACGAATGAAAATTACCGGTCAAATGCAAAGCGCATGAATATGTATATGGGCATATCTCAATAACTGCTGAGGACGATCTTTTATACACTAGCCACAGTTTCAGGTTGGCTGTGGCTAGCTAGAATAAGATTGCAATATTTCTTACTACAGGTTGTCAAATCAGGAACAAACAACATGCAAGGGAGGAAGACGGATATTCATGATGTTGCGCGCAGGGCGGGGGTTTCTAGCGCAACAGTTTCCCGCGTTTTAACTGGAAACGGATCTGTAAATATTGAACTTCGCGAGCGCGTGCTGGATGCTGTACGTGAACTGAATTATCAACCAAATCGGGTGGCGCAAAGTTTACGGGTTCAAAAGTCCAGCACGATAGGCCTAATCATTCCTGATATTCAAAACGCCCTATTCCTCTCGCTGGTACGCGCTGTTGAAGACCTTGCTTATGCGCACAAACTGAATGTGATCTTATGCAACACTGACGATAATCCCGAAAAACAAAAATCCTATCTGGATATTATGCGCTCACAGCAAGCGGCAGGGATTATTGTTGTTCCTACACATCCGAAAGATGCGAAAATGCTTTCGCCAGTGCAGGCTTCTGGTACGCCGATTGTGCTGGTTGACCGCGAAATTGTAGGTTTTGAAGCCGATACGGTGATTGTAGATAATGTTCATGGAGCGCAGTTAGCAGTTGCCCATCTGGTGGCGCAGGGCTACCGGCGAGTTGCGATACTTGCCGGGCCACAAAGTTTGACGCCGGGGCAGGCACGGCTGCAGGGGTATTATGCCGCGCTGGCTGACGCAGCAATTGAGCCTATTCCTGAACTGGTGAAAATGGGCACATTTAAGCTGGACAGTGGCTATGAGCTGACGCGTGAACTCATGGAATCTGCGCTGCCGCCGGATGCTATTTTTGCCTCAAACAATCTGATGGCGTTGGGATGCCTGCGCGCGCTGCATGAGAAGGGCATTCGTATACCGGATGAGGTTGCGCTGATCAGCTTTGATGACATGCCCTGGGCGGAAGATTTGAACCCCCCGCTTACGGCGATTACCCAGCCGAGCTATGAGCTTGGACAGCAAGCGTTGGAGCTGCTTTTGAATAGGATGAAAAATCCTGACGCATCCTATCGCAGGGTGATTTTGCAACCGCAGCTTATTGTCCGGAAATCATGCGGCGCCAATCGTCAGAGTACTTCAGCTTTCACCTCAGGCGTTGGCCGCTGATAGACGCCGCTGGTTTGCGCTAGCAGATTCATTTGCTTAAACAATTTCAACAGTAATGCCGCGCTCTTTGAAAGACTCTAGTGCGCCGGGCGGAATGCCGCTGTCGGTAATCAGAGTATCAATGGACTCGATGGGGACGACACGCACCAAAGCCGACTGCTGAAATTTGCTGCTATCGGCAACCACCATCACATGATGGCCGACATGGATAGACGTTCGCGCGATTTCGGCTTCTTCTGCACTTTCGGCGCTCAGCCCGCGTTGTGCCGAGATAGCTTTGGTGCCAAGGATCACTTTGTCTACTTGAAGCTCAGCCAATATAAGACGAAGCAGGGTGCCGCGCACGGCAAACTCGGCAGGATCAATCATGCCGCCAAGCATGATCACTTTGTGATTACCCTGATGCATCAGTTCATTGGCGACAAAGAGGGAGTCAGTCACGATGGTCAGATTGGTGTGATCGCCTAACTCACGGGCAACAGCCAGGCCGGTGCTACCCCCCATCAACAAAACAGTTTCATTATTCAGGATTCTGCGCGCTGCTGCCTGACCGATACGTTTTTTTATCTCCGCGTTTTGTTCCTGACGGTGCAGGATTGGCGCTTCGGTGGTAGCAACTGTGTGGGCGCGCATCGCGCCGCCATGTACGCGGCGAATCAGATTTCGTGAGGCTAAGGCTGCCAGATCGCGCCGCGCAGTCGCCTCGCTTACATCGAATGACTCGCTAATTTCAGCGACGGTAATCGTGCTGCGCTGCTCAAGAAGCTGCGCAATTCTTTCCTGCCGCTCCAGCCCCAGAAGTTCTGAATTGGACATTTACTCTCCCCCAAAATTCAGCTCAATGATACTCATATTCGAGAAGATGAGAATGCAATTCTTACGCGATTTCACGAACCTCACTCATCAAGGGAACCCGGCGAGAAAGTACGTTTTAGCGCCCTAAAATGCGCCGCGCATTGTCAAAATACACCTTGCGCAGCACGTCATCCGGCAGATGTAGGCCATAAATGTACCAGCGTCCCTGACCGGGTATGTCGCTGAGGTCGTAATTGAAATACTCGTCATCCGTCTCCAGAAAACGATAATACAGCCGGTAAGCATCCAGTTCGGGTCCCGCATCAATCCCGAACAGGATACGATCAGCATAGTCAATGAAGAAACGACGCGATGTATATGGCTGGCGACCAAGCTCACTGATGCGGGCACTGATATCAACCAAACCGAGATTTTCCGAATAACAACCGACATGCGCCCCGATAAAAGTAGTGTTGTGATGCCGCGATACCAGCGATTTGAAATCGTTCATCAGCTTCATGAACGGGGGAAATGGCGGGCTTGGAAACTGCCAGTCAGGATGGGCGTTCAGTTCCTCAAAACGCTCGTTCGCGCTGTCCAGCGGGTCGAAAAAGGCGACGGGATCGGCTATATGGATCAGCACCGGAAGATTTAACTCACCCACCGTCGCCCACAGCACATCCAACCTCGGGTCATCAATGGCGACAAGGTGATTGTGCTGATCACGCACTGAGAGGCCAAAGGGCTTCCAGATTTTTAAGCCATCTGCCCCGCGTGCTGCCTGAGCGCGAAACCGTTTGGCTGCCCATTCTCCGAAATGATCGCCATGCTCAGGCCATTTTGACCAATCTACGCCGCCAAACATATAGAAACGTTCCGGCTCCTGGGCTTTGATGTGATCAAGATGACGATGCAGGATTTCTTCACCCCAGCCACCATCCAGATCAACGTAGGCTTGAACGTTGGCTGCATCCATGACATCAAGTAGTTCGCGAATCGGGCGTTGATCCCAGCCGCCGCCAAATGGTTCAGCCAGATGATTATGCGCGTCAATCACCGGAAAGCGCGGCACTAATACGCTGGTTTCTTTCACCGCCAGCTTGGGGCGCGGCACAAACTGGCTCAGAAATATGTCGTTTGTCATTTCCCTATGCTCTTCTAGCTAGCGCCCGATCTCTGCTCTATAGGTTTCGTGCCAATTTTCAACGCTGCGCGGCGGGCTATAAAAATCCGTCCACGAGCGAGATTCTCGCTCTACGATCTCGCGCAGAATACCAATACGCCGCACCCCTTCATCTCTCAGAAATGCTGCGCGCGCTTCTGAGGTCTTGGCGATGGCTTCCTTCCAGATTGCCCGCCCGCCAACAAAACCGCTGGCGCCGTTCTGGCAGGCGATAATGACCTGACGCGTATAAGTCTCAAAATCTACGCCTGCGCTGAGAAGCGTCCAGGGGACAAGCGATGCTTCACTGACGGCTTTACAGGTTTCCGCCCACACGCTTTCATCAGCTTGATAGGCTGCATTCACCGGAAATTCCATTTTGAGGATATCAACACCTAGCCGGCTGATGCGATAAGCAGTATCGCGTACAATACGCGGGCGATCTGCGGCAAAATCGGCGCTGTCGGCTCTTACTTCGGCATCAATGCTGTAGCTAAGGGGTTCAACAAACAGGGGGATATCCTGATACCGGCAGTCTGCCGCAACGCGCTCAATTGTGGCATCAATTTCATCGGTGATGGCGCCCGCATCGGGATGATAGTACACCAGCAGTTTAACGGCGGAAGCGCCGAAAGAACGGATCATGCCAACATCCCAACCGGGAATGAAATCAATCCGGCGTTCCTGCGGCGAGCCTGCGTATCCGGTCTTTTCAAGCGCCATGAGCAAGCCGCAACTGCCGGGCATGGCGACGGCTGCTTCCAACCCATATACAGGATCGAGCAGTACGGCGGTAACGTGAGGCGCAAGTGCCTCTACAACTTCAGCTTTAATTCGTGATGCAGCTTCAAATGCAGCATCGGAAGGCAGCATGGCGCGGTAATTGCCACGCTGATCAAAGGCGAGAATGCTGAAGGTGTGGTTATGACCGCTCGCAGCTTTCAATCCACGCCATTTTCCCGGCGTAAGCACACGACTCATTTCTTGTATTCCCATTGTGTAATCAGTTCATGAATTGAGCGCTCTGAAGGCGCAGCGGTTGCGCCGCCAATATGCTGCGTAGCCTGAGCGCCACAGGCTGCGGAAAAGCGTAATGCGACGGACATCGTTTCGCCACGCACCCGCAGCGCATAGAGGTATCCGGCGTTGAAGGCATCGCCCGCGCCGGTTGTATCAATAGGTGTGACCGGAAAGGCCGGAACTTGTGCTTCGGAAATATCGCCTCCGGCGTTTGCGGTGTATGCAGATGCTCCCCGCGCGCCACGTTTGACCACCAGCGCCCCATCCACAATCTGCTTGAGCGCTTCAGGCGTGGCGGCAAGGGCGGCGGTTTCATCTTCGTTAGGTAGAAAATCATCAGTGTATGCCAGCGTCGCTGCAAGATAGCGATTGTTCATCCACTGTTCGGCAGGATCCCAGCCAACATCCAGTGATGTGGTAACGTCTGCTTCACGGGCCGTTTTGCAAGCTGAGGTTGAAGCGCCGTTTGCAGGAAGAACGAGCCTACGTGTAAGTGCGTGTAGGGCTTCAGTAATTCCGGGGTAATCCCCCTGCCGTCAAACGCCGCGATTGTGCCGGGATAGGTCAGCAAAGCCCGATCACGCGCGTAGGTGAGCGCGATTGTGACGCCTGTTGGCGTTTCTACCGTCTGTACCGCATCTGTGTGTACGCCAAACCGACGCATCTGCTCCAACACGAAGCGACCAATATCGTCATTACCGATCAGGCCGATGAAATCAACAGCATAGTCGGGATCGTCTGCGCCTAAAGCTGCCAGACGCGCTGCCGTGATTGCCGAAGAACTACCCAACGCCATAGCAAAGTCAGTGCCGATCAGCTCACGCCCGACAACCGGCAGCGAAGGCAGCCCTGACAGGATAAGGTCGGCGTTTAGTTCTCCGGCAACAAGGATTCGGCGCATTTAGCTATATCCGTATTACGGGTTGACCCATTCAGGCAAATATGCTGCTTCGGTGCTGGCCATTTCGTCAAACATCTGGCGAATTTCAGCTAACGAACAGACGGCGGCAGTCAGCGGATCGAGCATCAGCGCATGAACCGCGGCTTCGCGGTTTTGCTCAATGACGGCAGTGGCGACGAGATCGTGTACCGCCATGTGCGACTGATCCAACGCGGCTAACTGGGTGG
>CAZBPB010000051.1:12846-14322 GCA_964493565.1 uncultured Pleurocapsa sp.
CATCACGATTGACCAGACAGGCCACTTCTACGACACCGCCTTCGGGCAGGTTAGTCACCAGCCCGGTGTTCTTGACATTACCGTAGATCACAGTTGGGGTGTCGGATTCTATCGCCTCCATAATCCGCGAGGCATATTCAACGCCGCGTTCCAGATCAAGTTCCGCCTCACCGCTGACCATCTGGCGTACTTCTTCCGCCGCTTCTTCGCGCCAGCGCGGCCAGTTGTTGGCGTAGAAACCTGTCTCACCCAGATACTCCGGTCTGGTGTATTTTTCAACCAGATCAGGGCGCTTTCGGAAATAAGCAGTGTATTCCGAAGAATGACCGCTGCTTTCGGTTACAAATGCGCCGAGATGGAGCATGGTTTCAAAACGGATCGGATCTTGTTCATAAATGGCGGGGTCTTTTGCAAGCTCGCGCAGGCGGGGATACATATCTTTACCCTGATAGGTGAGATTCACCAGCCATGACAAATGATTCACGCCAGCGGCGCGATACTTTAAATCCTTCACCGGCAAACCCAGATAACCTGCCAGCACTTCAGCGGTATAAGGGATCGAATGGCACAGGCCAACGATAGGGAGTGAAGATGCGCGAATGCCGGTCAGGCAGGTTAACGACATCGGGTTGGTGTAATTCATCACCAACGCATCAGGCGCGAGATTCTCGACATCATGCAAAATATCAATCCATGCGGGCAGCGTGCGCAGCGCCTTGAAGATTCCGCCGGGGCCGATGGTATCGCCGATACACTGATTGACACCGTACTTCATCGGAATGTCAAAGTCATGGCGCACGTTTGCCAGACCGGCAACTTCAATGGTGTTAATCACATAATCACTACCCGCCAGCACTTTAGCGCGATCTATTGAGGCTTCAATCGCCCAGTTTCGCCCGGTTGCGGAGATCAGTTTTTCCGCAATCTGGTGGGCAAGTTCCAATCGTTCTGGCTCAATGTCTACCAGCGCGAAAACGCCATTGTCCAGACCCGGCGTTACCAGTACATCGCGCATGATTTCATAAGCAAATACCGCGCTGCCAGCGCCTACAATCGTCACTTTAGTCATATTTGGCTACCTTCCAGACTACAATTGAATGAATGTGCGCGTTTTTAACCTATTCCTTCGATTTTAGCGCAGCTTTATTTGCGCTGCAATCAAAAGCAGAGTATATTTCTGTTAAAGCAGTCAAAAACGAGCAAATTCACTCAAAGGTGTGAATGATGCATTGGGATCACACAGGGAAAGAAATCTCTACGCAGGTAGCGGCATGGCAGGATGCCCATTCAGCCGTGTGGGCAGATGCTGGTAAGCTGCAAAATCTGTGGCAGCAGGGGCAGTATGACTCTGTGATTTTCACAGGGTGTGGTTCAACGCATTATCTGGCGATGTCTGCTGCCGGTCTGTTTCAGCAGGCGACGGGGATGATTTCACGCGCAGTTCCCTGTTCTGAACTGCTGCTGCACCCTATGCTG
>CAZBPB010000052.1:0-243 GCA_964493565.1 uncultured Pleurocapsa sp.
CCATGTACCTTACTGGGGCGGGCCACTATCTTCACCAATTCCCCTGGTCGTCAGCGTACTGGATGTGATCCCATTGGCGCTGCCGGAATACTCAAGCGGAGCATTACCCCGCCTGTACACCAGCCTTCAAAGTGCTGCAGCACGTGGCGCAGGTCAAATCCTCACTATTAGCGAAGCCGCCAGTACTGATATTCAGAAATACTTAAACATTTCCGCCGATGTAATCACCGTCACGCCGCTGGC
>CAZBPB010000052.1:253-14212 GCA_964493565.1 uncultured Pleurocapsa sp.
TATCACCCTAAAATCGGCAGTGAACGGGATCAAGACGTTCGCCAAAAATACGATTTACCTGACCGTTTTGTGTTATATATGGGCAGTTATGACTCACGTAAACAGGTCAGCCAGCTTATTGCCGCTTATACCTATGTTGCCGGCCCGCTTGGTGATGAAGTACCCCTGATTCTGGCGGGCCGTATCCCTGAATGGGGAAAGCCGCCTTTTCCAGACATTCCGGCAGAAATCGCTGCTGCAGGGCTGGGAAATGTCGTCCGTTTCATCGGGCTGATTGATGAAGCCGATAAGCCGTCGCTTTACCGTCTGGCAGAAGTGTTTGCCTTTCCCACCGGCTACGAAGGCTTTGGCCTGCCCGTGTTGGAGGCAATATCTAGCGGTACGCCAGTCGTCGCTAATCAGATCGCAGTGATCGAAGAAGTTGCAGGAGATGCCGCCTATCTGGTTGACAATGGCGACTCGCGGGCGATGGGCGCGGCTATTCTCTCCCTGCTGGTAGATAACAGCCTTAAGGAAGACCTGCGTACGCGCGGTCTTGCTCAGGCGACTAAATTCAATTGGCGTAAGACTGCGAAAGCCACGCTGGACATTTATCAACGGGTCATCGCGAACAAAAAATAAAGGGTGTATATACATAAATACACCCTCGTCATGTTTATCTTCCCCTCAGCCATCGCCATGGAAAGGAAATCGAGGAGCGAGGGCTAATCCTCAGACTCTTCCGCCTTTGCCATCAACGATTGCAATTTCACATCATCAAGCCGTCCATCTCGCAAATCAAAAACTAATTGCCGCGCCGTATCCGCGCCCGCCAGTCCGATGGCTTTGATTTCAGCGCCCATGCCGCCAGACGAACTCAAAATGATGTCGCCATAGCCGAAGATCTTGCCCAGAATAGAGCTGTTCGTAGTCACATCACGAATATCACGGATATAGATTGCCGTCTCATTATGGGAAACCCATGATCCGCGCCGTTGAATCACCTTCTCAGTGGTTAGCGTGATGTAATTATGACGGTAAACCGACCAGTACCAGATGCTCAACGTAAATATAGCTTTCACCCAGAACATGAGCCGCCATTTGCTTTCCCGGAATGTTCGTAAGGTTCGCTCTGCTGGTGGCAAAGTTGGAGCAGCAGGCTGTGGTGGCGTGATCGGCGTTGGCGTCGAAGGGGGTGGTGTAGCAGGGTTGTTTCCAGGCGTAGCACTCATGTCGAACACTCCTCCGCAGGCTGATTCGCAAGCCAATTCTAAGAATATACCCCGAAAAATTGCCTCTGTATGGCAGCTAACCCGTCTACAGCCTATCAGGGCAGCTTCATAGGCAATAAGATTATTCACTCAAAGCATTATCATACATCGCTTCTAAAACATTACGACAATATTTCAAATGTCGCTCTGGCGTTAAACGCCTGATTAACCCGCTAACCGTAAAACATAAAAAGCCGGTGTCACAAAAACACCGGCTTTTTATCACACTGGCTTAAATTCCAACTTTTCAATCAGGCGATCCAGTTTACTGATCAGCTTCTTGCGCTTACCATTATTCACCAGAACAAAGTCGGCAATCGCAATCGGCCCACCCTTCTCCAGCTTTTCAATTTCAGCATAATCGCGGCTTTCAGCTTCCTTTTCAGAAAGCGGGCGCTCTTTTCGTTTTCTCAGCCGTGAGTAGCGCACACCGCGCTCGCTGACCACGGCTACTACAATCAGTTCGGCATCCAGTTCGCGCCTCAGCAGCTTGTATTCACTCCAACTGTACAATCCGTCAATAACAATATTCGAATGTTCTTTCAAAGCTTCACGCAATACCGGAATGGCGTGTTTGGCAATCGCCGCCATGCCATCGCGTGCCCGCAGTTCTTCCCGTACTATCCGCTCGTTTTCTGGCGTTAACGGCCAACCACGCGCAAGCACCTCTTGCACGACAATTCCGCCAAAACGAAACTGGAAAAAGCCGAGTGATTCCAGGTGTTTTGCGCAGACAGATTTTCCTGATCCGGGCATTCCCACCAGCGCAAACGCGCGCCGCCCAAGCGTTTTGGTCACAGGTTCATTCGCTCTCTTTCAACATGAATTTGCATGCCATATTACGGCACGTCATTATACATACAAACACGGTATAATCGCTGGTTATGAACGCACTACGCCCTAACCCATATCATTCCGGTATTGATGCCGATCTCTCACCAGAAGCGATTGACGGTGTTCCTTTTGCTGGGCGCAAAGAAGCCTTTGGTCGTCTTTACAAACAGTTAAATGATACTGCTCCCGGCGCGATGCGCGCGTTGTGCTTCGTTGGTCGCCGCCGCGCAGGCAAAACGGCGCTGCTATTAGCCTTTGATGCCGCCTTTGGTGAAAGCTATGCTGGTGCCCGCGTATTTGTCGGTCAGTTCATGCCAGAAGATGAAGAAGAATTTCTGTTAATGCTGGCGCAGGCCGCCACTGAAGCCATCCTCGACAGCACTGGCAAGGTCGGTAAACTCAACGAAATTGCCCAGTTGGAAGAAGGCGGAGACGCGCGCGCGTGGCTGGTCGAAACCTTCTTACCCGTTGCCTTATCTGCGCTGCAAGGCCGGCGTTTGGTTTTCCTGCTTGACGACGCAGATAAATTACTCAATGCTGTTCGCTCTGGCACACTTCGTCTCGACACCTTCGCCTATTTACGACTGCTGGTTGAAACCTTTCCCGAAATCGGCTTTGTATTGACACTGGATGCCGAATACGAGCCAGAGATAGACAGCTTAGGCCCACTGATTGGCGTCAATGACAGTTTTCGCCTAACTAACCTTGCGCCAGATGAAACGCGCTGGCTTTTGCAAGAACCTGTACGCGGCTGCTACAGCGTACCGGATGATGCAGCAACCGCTGTTCATAAGGCTACAGGCGGCGCGCCTGCGCTGGTACAGCAGTTCGGCTTTCAGCTTTTCCAACGCTGGAACTTAACCCCTGAAATCAATGTTGTTACCTTAGATGACGTTAAAACGCTGACCCGCAACATGTACCAGTACGCCGAAGCTGACATGAAATATGACTGGCTTAGGCTTTCTCCCAATGAAAAACGGGTATTGGCAGCTATCAGCCAGCGACATTATGCAGATCCACTCAAAAAGGTGGATCCCGAGGCTATCGAAGCATGGCTTGCCGATTCTGATACGCCAATGGATCGTACCGCCATCAACGCGGCGTTAAGGGGATTGGACTACGCGGAACTGGTGCAAACCACCCAGGTCGGAACCGCAATTAGTTCAGGGTTGATGCAGGCATGGTTGTTGGAAAATGCTGGTCGCATGAGTTTTGGCGGCGGCACTGCCATTCCCGCCCGTGTAACCAGCCTGATCGCTGGCGAAACCCCCGAACATAAAAGCGGTATTCCTGCCCGTCTCGCCTTAATGTCAGTCGTGGCGGCAGCAGCACTAGGCATACTTGCTGGCGTGCTTGTCTTTGGCAATCCCCCTTCAGGTGAAGCGCAGTCTCCGGCTCCTACAGTTACGTTAGTCAGCACCCCAACCCAACTGCCATAACCCCTTAAGTTTGGTTTTTCCGCAAAACAACTGGTTTCGGGGGGCTTATTATCCCCAAAACAAGCGGTATAATCGCCCTCCACCTTTTCAATCAGAGCAACAGCCCGACGGGAGAATCATGACTGCGCACGATCAACTTAAGGAACTCCGTTCCCAGATTGACGGAATTAACATCCAGCTTCTGGACTTGCTTAGCCAGCGCGCTCGCATCGTCACCGAAATCGGCAAAGCACTCGATGAACTGGGCAGCAAGCATTATGACCCCGCCCGCGAGGCGCAAATGCTGCAAGAATTAGAACAAGCCAACAAAGGCCCGTTCCCAAATGAAACCATTAAGGCGCTGTTCCGCGAAATCTTCCGCGCATCGCTGGCATTAGAAGAGCAGCAAGCACGCGCCAAGATCAAGGTACAGCGTAAATCCCTTGATGAGCGCACCATCATCACCCTACCGGACGGCGTAACCACCATTGGCGGTAGTGATTTCCAGGTCATCGCTGGCCCCTGCGCCGTTGAAAGCTATGAGCAGATGGATGAAACCGCAGCAGCATTAGCCGCACGCGGTGTGAAGATCATTCGTGGTATGGCCTACAAACCACGCACCTCCCCCTACGAATTTCAGGGGCTAGGTGAACCTGGACTGCAAATTGCCCGGCAGGTCGCCAACAAATATGGCATGTTCATCACCAGTGAAATTATGGACAAAAGCCAGATTGACATGATGATGGATTATGTAGATATTTTCTGGGTTGGCGCGCGCAACATGCAAAACAGCTTCCTTCTGCGCGCATTAGGCACCATCAATAAGCCCGTCATCCTCAAACGCGGGCTGGCGGCTACGCTGGAAGAATTTCTGTATGCCGCCGAATATATCGTCAGCAGCGGCAACTCTAACGTGATCTTGATCGAGCGCGGCATTCGCACTTTTGAAAAATGGACGCGCAACACACTGGATATTGGCGGCGTAGCAGTGCTGAAGTTGGAGAGCCACCTGCCCGTTGTGGTTGATATTTCACACAGTGCCGGTCGCCGCGATATTGCCAGACCGCTCGCCCGTGTCGCTCGCGCCAGCGGCGCAGATGGGCTGATGGTGGAAGTGCATCCCAACCCGCCTGTTGCTTTAAGCGATGCTAAGCAGCAGCTTTCAATCCCGGAATTTAACGACTTGATGGATGAAATCGCTGCTTTTGCATAACACTGTCTCATGACCAATCGCAACACGCGTTATCAGCTTGCCAGTACCCGTGACCGCCGCGAACTGCTAAATTTTGAACCCTTCGCGGCGGCAGTTACCGCATTGACCGATGCGCAAATCACGCTGGCGGATACGCTTCTGGAAAACGGTACGGTTTTCGATCTTCAAAGGGCATTCCGCGATGGCCTGCTCACTTCCGAAAGCCTCGTTGCCTGCTGCGTTCGCCGTATCCAGATATATGATTCACGTCTCAATAGTGTTGTTGAACTTAACCCTGATGCGCTAATCATTGCCCGCGCTGCCGATGCCGGAAGAGCGCAGCTATCTGAAGTGCCGCCATTACACGGCATCCCGATCCTGCTCAAAGACAATGTGGATACCGGCGATAAAATGCAGACCACCGCTGGCGCAGCCGCTTTGCTCGGTACATATGCAGCGAATGATGCCTTTCTAGTATCACAACTGCGCGAATCAGGCGCTATCATCCTCGGCAAAAACAACATGTCAGAATGGGCGTTCTGGATGAGTGACGATGGCGCTAGCGGCTACAGCTTTCGCGGCGGCCAAACGCGAAACCCGTATGGAAAATACGATGTTGGGGGTTCTAGCTCTGGCTCTGGCGTATCTGTCGCCGCAGGCTTCGCCCCCTTGTCTATTGGTACCGAAACCTGCGGATCGCTAACCTCGCCCGCCGCAAAAAATGGGTTGGTCACTGTGAAGCCGGGCGTCGGTCTGGTCAGCCGGAGCGGCATTGTGCCAATTGTAGACGCGATGGATACCGCCGGGCCGATGGCGAAAAATGTCACTGATGCCGCGCTGCTGTTGACAACAATGGCTGCGCTTGACCCCGCCGATCCTGACTCGTCGGCTGCCGCTGCGTTAACTGGCACAGATTTCACCGCCAATCTGGATGTAAATGGCTTACGCGGTGTTCGTGTCGGGCTGTGGCAGTTTGAAGAAACAGGGGAATCACAATGGTTTGCCCGCGCCTACAACTGCCGTATCCAGCGAATGATCCCCTTACTGGAACGGGCGGAGGCAGAAGTTGTTGTTCTACCCCCGGAACCGCTGGAATCACCATTTCCAGTTAGCAAAGTGCTCACGGCGGGTTTTCGCGAGAGCTTGAATAGTTACCTCAAAAACAGGCCCGAACTGCCGGAATTTGCCAGTTCGCTTGAAAACATTATCGTCTATAACCAGACGGATGAAATCGATCTTGCGCCATTCAATCAGAATTTACTGATCGAGTCACAGAACAGCGGCTACACCGCTGAAAGTTACCGCCAATTGGGTGTTGAAGTGCGCGCTGAAGCACAAGCATGGCTAAACGAGCTGTTCGCAACGCATCGTATCTCAATCGTAGTTTCGCTTAACAACTATTTCGCTGCCCACTATGCGCCGGCAGGCTGTCCGGCGGTGAGCGTTTCGGCTGGTTTCAAGCGCAGCGGTGAACCCTTTAATATCACCTTCAGCGGGCGCTTTCTGAGCGAGCCGATACTAATTGCCGCCGCCTACGCCTTCGAGAAGGCCAACCCGCTGCGCCGCGCGCCGAAATTACCTTAACCAGGTCGCGTGTTTTGAACGGGACATTATGCAGTGATTGTAGGGATACTTTGGGGTTAGGCTGGCTCCGCTTCTACGGGTATAACCGCTGGCTCGTGGCGTTTGGATCGCTGCAAAATCGCCAGCGCGGGGGTCAACATCAGTCCGCTGACGATAAATACCGCGCGCAGCGACCAATTTCCAATCAGTCCTACAGGTGGGCCGCCAATGATTTGCCCGATGGCATCGCTCTGGCTTTGTACCGAAAGCACCGTCGCCCGCACCTGCGAGGCAATATGCTGGTTCGACCAGATTTGCATGATCGGCCCGACTTGATCCCGCGCCTGTGTGAACACGAAAAATGCGATCAGAGCCACCGGTAACCCCGGCGCTAAACCAAAGGCGAATAAACCGATGACCATTAACCCGGTCATAAGCACCAGCGCCCCGGCCACCTGGCGGGGATTGGTCGTGGCTACCCTTCGCCGTACAACTTCGGTGACGAAAATTCCTAGCACCATACCAATAATGTCAAATGCGCCAAAAATGACGATCACCGGCACTTCTATATTCTCGCCCAGCCCGAAGCTGCGGAGTAGATGCGCCTGCCACAGCCGATCCCAACCCTCGCTAAACAAGCCGTAGAAAAAGCCAACGGCGAGAATGCTAATCAGCACCGGCTGTCCACGAATGACGCGAATGCCATCAGCCAGCGTCGCCTTCATCTTGCCAAAAGTCGAGCGATCTTCGGCAAGAACGGGTACAAAACCATTTTCAGGCATCAGCAGCGCCAGAAGTACCGCAAGCACCACAATCAATATTCCACCTGTGATGATTGGAATTGCCAGCGCGACACTTCCTAGCGCAACGCTTCCCAGTACCCCGAAAACGCCCGCAGCACGTTCAACCTGCGCCCCGCGCAAAAAAGCATTCGGCGCGCGTTCCTGTCCCAGTTCGTCAACCAGCCACGCGTCATAAGCCCCACTGGTGAAGGTATAGCCCACACCCCATAAAAAATGTCCGAAGATGATCGCGCCGAATGCTGGTATCAGCCCCTGCACCAGATATGAGAACCCGACGATGGCATAACCGATCACGTTTGAAAGTTTCCGGCTGTACACGTCAGCAACCACGCCCGTTGGAATCTCACATAGAAAAATAGTGATCTCCAGCATGGTGCCTGCCAGTACCAATTGCAGCGGCGTCATTCCAACTACCTGCACCTGATAAATCATCATTGCAACCCAGACCAGCGTGTTCGCGAAACTGAACACGCCGCTTTTGATCAGGTGTAGTTTATATGCGTCAATATGCTTCAAAATAGAGCCTGTGCTCCCGCCAAACAACGAAAAAGGCATCCAAATGGTTGTGGTCTTGAACCATCGTGAGCCTTCTTAAGCCTTATCAGCGTATGAAGTTTTGCAGGCTTTGTCAAGCATTCTCCGCCGCAGGTGATCTAGCCGTGCCCTTACTCAACCTCAACAAGCGCATGGCTTAAAACTGTAGTGCCTCTTTCTACAACACTGGACTGAAAAATCACGCCTTGTGCTTCGCGCCACATCGTTGTGACCAGCGTTTCACCCGGAAATACATGCCCGGCAAATCGCACCTGTATTGATTTGAAGCGTGCGGGGTCGTTGTTGCAAAAATGCTTTAACACCGCGCGTCCGGCAAAACCAAAGGTGGATAATCCGTGCAGAATCGGGCGCTCAAACCCGCCAAATGCCGCCATCATCGGATCGGCATGTAAGGGGTTAATGTCGCCCGAAAGACGATAAATGAGCGCCTGCCGGGTCAGCGTCGTTTCTGTGACGACGGCATCCGGCTCGCGTTCGGGCGGCAGAATGCTGGTGCTGGCAGGGCCGCGATCTCCCCCGTAGCCACCCAACCCGCGAATAAACATGCTGGATTGATTCACCGCAACTTCGCGTCCATTCTCGTCATAACAGGGCACATCCACCACGACAACCATTCCGCTGCCTTTGTCATAAACTGCTGATATCACAGGTTTACAAACGATTGTCGCCGCCGCAGGCAGTTCACTCTTCAGGACTAATCGCTGCTCACCATGAACCATCATCATCGGGTTGAATCTTACCCCGCCCGGTAGTTCTCCCTTGATCAGTTCACGGATCATGGCGTTGGGAAATACTGCCGGGAAAGTTGGCAAGACCCGAAACCCTGACCCGCTTAGCTCATACACGAATCGCAGTTCGTCCTGATCGGTCACATCCGCTGGCGCGCCAACGCCAAGGGCATACAGCGCAACATCCCGTTCCGTATAGACGTATGTGATTTCCGGCAGCGAGTATCCGATCATTAACTCGACAGCATTTACGAGATCGCTCATATATCATCCCTTTGAAATAACGCTTCTAATCGTCTGCTGATTAACCTAACGGATTCACACTGGCTAATCAGGCATATCATAAGAAATATTTCTGCTCAATTTTAGCGGCGTAGTCAGGGTTTTGCGCGTTCGCGTGGCGCAGCCGATAGGGTTTGGTATAATTTTGCAAACCTTTGATACGAAATGAAAGGCGCTTCGTGAAAGCGATCATGCGATTCTTGACCCTATGCATGGCTTCCGCAGCGGCAATTATGCTGGTTGCGGCCTGCGGTGCCCCGGTTGAAGGCAGCGCATCGGATTCAAACAATTCTAACGTTAGCGGTCAGGTAGCGACCCTCGTGGTCACCCCGCTGGCTCCGTCAGACATCGAACCATTGCCAACGGGCGATGCTGGCATCCTGATTGTTGCCCGCGTAAATGGTGAAGCCATCACGCTGGAAGATTATCAGCGCGATTTGGAACGCGCTGAACAGCAGCAGATCACAGTTCAGAATATCACCGCCTTTCAGGAAGGCATTCTGGATGTCATGATCGAGCAGATGCTGATCAACCAGCAGGCAGCATTGCAAAATATTAGCATCAGCGACGATGAAATTAGCGCTGAAATCCAGAACAATACAACCCTGGCGGGCAGTGCTGAAGCATGGCAGCAGTGGCTTGCAGCGAATTACTATACCGAAGACGAATTTCGCAATACACTGCGCGATGCCCTGCTTACAGCGCGGGTACGCGACTTCGTAGTTGGCGATATTTCCGGCAGCGTGCCTCATGTACATGCCCGCCACATTCTAGTTGCTGATCAGGCACTGGCAGCAGAACTTCTGACTCGCATCAACAACGGTGAAGACTTTGCTACACTTGCCGCGCAGTATTCGCGCGATGAAACCAGCAGAAACAACGGTGGTGATCTGGGCTGGTTCGCAGAAGATGAACTTTTGCAGCCCTCCCTCGCCTATTCCGCGTTCAGTAGTGCATTGCAAGAAATCATCGGCCCGGTTCCATCAGAGCTTGGCTATCACATTTTGCAGGTACTGGAACGCGAAGACAGGCCAGTAGATGAAGCGCGTCGGGCAGCTTTATCGCAGGCGCGGTTTACTAATTGGCTAACCAGTTTGCTGGAAAGCGCCACTATTGAGCGCTTCTTGCGCTAATCGAAGCCAGGCATTCGGGGGAAAGCGTCATGGGTCGTGGTCGTGCGCGGTGGTATAACCTGATCACATTGATCGTCATTATCCTTGCGATTTTGTGGATCATCTTTGTGGTCAGCAAATTGGCAGGACCGCCACCGTCGCCTACGACGGTGGCGGTCGCGGTACCTACAGCGCTGGTTTTGCCTACAGAAACCGACACCTATACGCCAACTCCTACACATACCTACACGTACACTTTTACGCCGACTCATACACCTACAGAAACCCTGACGCCCTCAATCACCCCCAGTTTGATACCATCGAATACGCCGATTACGCCAACCAGTACGTTGACGTTAACGGCAGTACCTACAGATACAATTGTTCCGTCTGCGACACTCTCAGAAACGCCGGTACCGTCGCTCACAATTACAACAACCGTGCAGCCGACACTGACCGAAACCCCGGGGCCAACTACCGTAAATTTCACGCCGCAAGCAACTGTACCGCCACCATCACCGTTCCCGTTTGTGGTGCGCGATAATCAGGTAATCTTCACCACTAATTTCGCCAATACAGCAGGCTGCGCCTGGCAGGGCATTGGCGGTCAGGTCTTTGGTATTGATGGCAGTCCACTGCCCGGCATCCGTGTACACGTATTCGGCAGCGGGTTAGATCTATTTGCTGACAGCGGCTCAAATACATTGTACGGGCCGTCTGGTTGGGAAATTGCGGTCGCCAATAACATCACCTCCGGCACCTTTATGATTGAACTACAAACGCCTCAGGGAACTATCATTTCGCCCTCGCAAAATGTAACCTTCCCTTCAAATTGCAGCAGCAACCTGGCACTGGTCAACTTCCAGCAAAGCCGTCCCTTCTAAGTGTTATACAGCCATCATACCGGGATGCAGAATACTGCGTCCCGGCGTGAATGCCGTTATATTTGATTTCCCTTTTCGATGACCATCGTCCCGGTTCATCGGTCAGGCTATGAATCAGAGTTGGCTTAGTTCGCCCGACTTGGGCATAATCTGAGGCGTGTCAAATATCTGGACGGCATCTTTTTATATGCCGCTTTGATTTTGCGAAACCTGCCTAACGAACAGCCTGATGACCGATTCGAACGACCCGAAACCGAAAAGCGATATTCGCCGGATTAGCGCCCGTGACCGTAAGCAAAAGCTGGGGAAAACCCGGCTGGAATTTGGGCCGCTTACGCCGCGAGATGCGCTTCCGCCACAACCCTCTGAACTTCCTGAAGATACCGGGGAAATATTGGAAGCGCCGGATGAGGCAGTAGTAGAAACCCAACCGGTAGAATCGGATGAGGCGGTTGAGGCACACAGCCAGGAACCGTTGGATGCAGCCGTCTTAGATGAGGCAATCTCCACTGAAGATATACCTGAATCGGTGGAGACGGCAGCAGAAGAAGTGCAAGAAGCTGTCGCCTCTAACGACAACGAAGCGCCAGAAGATATTATTCCGTTTGAATTTGAGTATCCCCCTGAATGGCGTGGTAAAAACCCGCCCGCTGCTGAACCCATTGCACCGGTCAAAAACGAAGCGGTGGCTGCCAGCGCTGGTTTGATCCTGGACACAGTTGAGCCTATTGAAATCGTTGAGCCGGAAGATGCTGCGCTCGATCCTGACACTGACGCTCTACTGAGCCAGATCGAAGATGATACAGCGGCGATGCGCGCTATCACTGCCGAAGAGGAACAGCGCGCGGCGAGGAAGATGGAACGCTACCCCCCACTTCCAGCCGAAGCCGCCTACGCCGCGCAAAAATCTCCTAAACCTGCCGCGGCACGACCGCCCCATAAACGCCGACGCATGTGGCCGTTCAACCTGTTCACATTGTTGTTCGCCTTAGGCGGCTGCGGGCTGCTGTATGTTTTTATGAGCATCTGGAACGACCCGTTTTCAACGCTAAATCCTTTACCGCCGTTGACGCCAATTCCGATTGTTGTCTCGCAGACGCCAACACCTTCACTAACGCCGATTCCAACTGATACGCCGACGCCTACCCTCACTTTCACGCCGTCTAATACGCCTGAGCCATCGCTAACGCCAACAGAAACACCGGTACCCGGCACGCCAACCCCGTTCTACGCCTTCACCGTGCCTATCACGCTGGGCAGCCAGCAGGTGTACATTACTAACCCTGAGCAGCGTGGCGGCTGCCAGTGGTCGAGTATCGCCGGCAGCGTGTCCGACATCAACGGTGGCGCGCTGAATAACTATCAGATACGTATTCTGGGCGATGGCGTGGATGAAACCCTGATCAGCGGAACAGCCACCGGCTACGGGCCGGGCGGGTTTGAACTGCCGCTGGGTTTTGAAGCTAAGGATGCGCGGTTTGCGGTGCAGCTGCTCGATCCCAACGGCACGCCGGTTTCAGATGTATACACGATTACCACCAGCAGTCGTTGCGATTGGAATATCAGCGTCGTGCGCTTCACGCAGCAGCCCGCCCCACAATAACGGCGGTACTGCATAAAAGCTCGAACAGCCAGCACTATCTAGGCTAGGACTATCCCTCCCCAAACAACAAAGCAGGCCTACCGTGTGGTAAGCCTGCTTTGTTGTTTACTATCTTGTTTCCCTAGCCCGCTGCGTATTTTCAACAGATCAGCAGGGCTTTCCCTTTCTCTATGATGAGAATGGGAAGAAATACGAGCCGATTTTTATTCCCCGCCCGGCGTTACTTCCACTTCGCCAGCCTCAAAATCTGCGCCAGCGGTATCCAGATCAGCCATATCTTCAGCGAGGCTGTCCAGCGCCGCCTGTGCCAGGTCGGTACGATACATCACGCCGTCACCTTCAATGGCTTCGCTGATAACTCCGAAGTCCAGCGCAATCTGGTGAGTCGTATCATAGGCAGCAGCGTCCAGGATGCCAATGCCATTTTCCGACGGCCAAATCAACTTATTAACTTCGTTCATCTGCCACGCCTGATGGCCGACACCCAGCGTTGGGCCAGCGGCCAACACTGCGTCAACACATTCGCCCGGGTTATCACGGCAGTAAATCCAGCCGCGGAAGGATGCGCGCAGGAATTGAATCGCGATCTCTTCGTTGCCTTCTTCAGCCAGCCACTCGGAACGGGCATAAATGCCGTCTTCCAGCATTGCCGTGCCATAGTCGTTGAAGTCGAGAACGTTCAGGTCGTCCAGCGTGTATACCGGGAAAGTGCCATCTTCGCCAACGACTTCCAGAACCTGTGCCAGTTCGTTGTAAGTCATGGCGCTGCCAGCATCAATTTCGCCGTTCAGGAAGGCATTCATATCAAACGCCTGTTGTGCAATCTGACCGTTATCGGTCATATCCTGAACATCAAACCCCGCCTTGGTGAGTGCTGCGTAGGTCGGAAATTCATTACCGCAGCACCAAACCCCAACCACTGAATCGCCAAGGTCTTCAAACGAAGTCAGGCCGCTGTCTGCCCAGGTGATCTGGCGCATACCCGAACGCTGGTAAATCTGCGCGATATTGATCAGGTCACCACCGGCTTCTTTTGTTGCCAGCGCGTTGCCCATCCAGTCCAGCACGAACTGCGCTTCGCCAGAGGCCAGAAGCTGCTGCGGGTTGATGTCAACTCCTGCGGGAACAATCGTGACGTTCAAACCTTCTTCTTCAAAATAACCCTGTGCTTCTGCCGCATAGTACCCTGCGAACTGCGCTTGCGGCACCCACTTCAAAACAACGGTGACTTCGGGCGCATCTTGCGCGCTGACTGCCACGCCTAATACGAGCGCCAGCGCCAACGCTGCTACTAAAACTAACCCTACCTTACGCATAGCAAGCCCTCCAACAATGATAAACAACGGCGCAAACGATTATTTCTCGCGGAACGATACGTGCCAGTGCAGCAGCGAACGTTCTACGGCAGAAACCACGAGGTAGAAAAGAATACCGAATAAACACGCCATCACAATAGCAGCCCATGCTTCCGCGTACTGGAATAGCCCGGCAAATGAGCGAATGTTCGAGCCAAGCCCGGCGGTAGAGCCGCCAAAATACTCGCTCACAATCGCGCCGATAGTAGCCAGCGTCGTGCCCACTTTCAAAGCAGAAAAAATATACGGCAGCGCATTTGGCAAACGCACCTTGCGAAAAATCTCAATCTGACTGGCTGCATATGAACGCATCAATTCCAGCGCCAGCGGCTCTACCGAAGTCAAGCCGCGTACCGTGCTGATCATCGCCGGGAAATACG
>CAZBPB010000053.1:0-1660 GCA_964493565.1 uncultured Pleurocapsa sp.
ACGTCTATATGTAATCTCTATTTGACCTGCTACTATAAAGTATAAACGAAAAGGCACTCGCGAACAGTCGAGATTTATGACTTTTATACAACTTGCACAACCATCAAGGGAATAAAAATGTGCAAGTTGAACTATAAGACGTGACTATTGGTTGTGTGCGGGGTTATATGAGGCTGTGCTATCACCAAAAGAGAATAGGGGCGGGCGCAGTTTATTCGGCGGTAGTTAGCTCTAGCGCGGTCTCACGCAGCAGCGAAGCAGATATCGGCTTGACCAGATAACGATCTCCATCACGTAGGTCAAGCCGCGCCATCATGCCTTCATGAGCGCTGGCAATGATAACGCGTGTATTTTGCAGGTGAGGGGCGCTGTATATATATTGAAGCACTTCTGCCCCGGTCACACGGGGCAAGCGTAGATCTAGCACCACCAGATTCGGCGTACTGCTTTCCAACTGTCGCAAAGCAATTTCGCCATTGGCAGCTTCAGTGGATTTGAAACCCACCATTTTCAACACCTGCCGGAAAACCTCGCGGCTGGCGTTGTCGTCGTCAACGATCAGAACTGAGTATGCCACGATGCTTTCAATCATTGATTCGTTAATTGTTTTAAGCACTTTCTTAAACCTATCTTCATTATAGATAAAGGTTAGGAATTGTAACAAGTGCAGAGATTCCTAAAAATTCCCGAAGATTGCAGCCAATACCAAAATCATCCAAATCTCAAATTCGCGGCGACACGATCATCAAATACCTGCCGCACGCGGGCGGGATCATCAGCAACAATCAGATCAAACCAAACATTGGGATAGCGTTCTTCAACAGCGGCTCGCATTGTTGGCACTAAATCTGAGGGAGCAATGACTGTCACCGCAAGGCTGCTGCTTGAGGGAATCAGATCGATCAGGTCGAACCGGGTGGTAAACATCGGGCGGAAACGATTCCAGTATGTCCGCGCCGTATCAAAAAACCAGCTTGAATCCAGACCCGGCGACAGCAAAACTATGTGGAAATCAGCTTCTCCGCGAATCGGGCCGGGGCCGGGCGCAGTAGGCGTAACCCGGATCAGCGTACCCATGATTTCCAGCGGCGGCACCTGTTTCATGATCGGCTGATGCTCGGTTAGGCGGTGGATTGCTGGAGCAGTTCCCGGAGAAAAATAATCATCCTCTTTCCAAAGCGTGACGCCAAAGAACCAGGGCGGCGCTTGCTGCGCGCACCAGTCGAACATGGCGACGGTGGCCTCAGCATGGCTGTTGATGTCATAACCGGGATAGCGAGTATCTTGCTGGTAAACATGATCGCGAAAGGCGAAGATTCCACCTTCAGTACCTACCACCGGCACATTGACCGCGCCAAACAACGTGGCAGCGCGTTCATTAAACATTCGTCCCATGGCAATCAGGCCAACTGGATCGCCATAAGGTGTCATGGGCGTACCGCCATAAACTGTGCGTCCGGGGTCGTTCTGCTCGCAAATCGGGTCATAGGGATATTCAAAATGCCAGCCGGGTTCGCGCGCGCGTTCGCTGCCACGTTGGCGGGCGCTGTACTGGCCACCACCGGGAACTTCCTGATAAAAGTGATTCAGGATATACGGGTGTGTGGCAACGTACATACCGCTGTTCAGGATACGCTGAAAACGGGTGAGATGGTTGGCT
>CAZBPB010000053.1:1677-3938 GCA_964493565.1 uncultured Pleurocapsa sp.
GATAGTTCAAAAAGGCATCCATCCACAACACGGATGAGCGATCCGCCGTATCCGCTTCTGCTAATGGAATGAAGCCGGGGTAGCAGCCGCGCGAAATGATGTATTCGGCAAAATTCAGCCAGTTTTCCATCAGGGGGCGGATAACCTGATCGGTATTGCGCCAGTCAGGGTTAAAACCCTGCGGCCACTCTACGCCTAAATTTGGCTCGTTGTAGAATTCAAACCACTTCACGCCAACGCTAATGAAAGCATCGGCAATATGCTGCATATCGCGGGTGAACGGCCCCGCGCCATACGCTCCGAGATAGATGCGTACAATTGGCGTGATGCCTAAGCGAATGAACTCTACTGCGTCATCCACAAAGTCGGTAGTGGCTGCAACCAGCTTTACCCAACCCATGCGCGGGCTGGTATAGCGGTTAAATTCGACTGGCGTTTGAAAGGCACTAATCACGTGCATACCGCGCGGATTACGTGACCACTGGTATTCGTCGAGCCGCAAATTACCCTCCGATAGCCGGGCCGGGCGTATTGATGACCTGCCCCGGCGACATGGTTGTAGGTGTTGGTGATGGCGAAACGGTTTCTGTCGTTTCTACAGTCACTTCCGGCGTGCTTTCCGCAGTCAGTTCTGCGGCAGGCGTGCTTACATCCGGGCTGGGCGTGGCAGTGATGAACCCCGGCGAGCGCGTGGGCAGCCATGGCGTGGGGATGAACGGCGTGCTGGTGGCGCTGCCGATCCCTAACGGAACGCCGAATGGCTGGTTAAGCTGAGCGCGGCGGTTAAGCTCTGCCCGCGTTTCTTCAAAGGTGTCGTAAACAACCGGATCATAGTAAGCATACGGCGCGGCCTGTCCCAATTGAACACCAATTTGCGCAGCCGTATCGCGCATGGCAACCACAGTCACGCTGACGGTCACTAATGGGGGTAGATAATTGAGAAAGCCAAAGTCGTCGATCACGATAGGCTGGAAGGTATTCCAGTAATTTCGCGCGGCGTCAAAAAAATATTCAGCTCCCAGATTGGGAGCGAACATGAGAAAGTGATATTCGGGAAGTAGATTTGCCTGCATATACAAAAATTATAAACGGAATATGCGCTTAGGCGTATCTGCGAAGCACCTCTGTACCTACGGATCACCTACTTTTCACAGTTTGTGTCGCACACATCGGGACTTCAATATACCGGCTGAATAGCAATCTGCGACCATGCTTTTTCTTTAGCAATCTCTCATCGGTTTTGTACTATGGTTCACAATCAGGGCGCGATACAATGACCTGACTTGAGCGTACAGGCAAATTGAAATGAAGCGATTATTAGGGATAGTTGTTTTGATTTTGCTCATCACCCGGCTGGTTTCGGCTGCCGCCCAAAGCAGCGATCAGCCGCGTATTGCCTTCGGTGATGTGTGGGCACGCGCCAATGCCGATACAGAAGAAGCTGAAATTCCGGCTGGCGAAGCGACGGTTGTGTACATGCGTATCGTCAACGTGAGCCAAAACGATGTGGCGCTGGTTGGCGTAAGCACCGCTGTTGCCGGAGAAATACAACTACATCAGGCGGTGATGGATGGTGACATCATGCGTATGCAGCCGATGACCGAAGCGCCGATCATTGCCGCTGGCGAAACTGCCGATTTTGAAATGGCTGGCAGCCACATTATGCTGCTGGATGTACAGTCATTAGTGGCTGGCACAGCATTTTCGATGATCCTGAATTTCGCGCTGCCTGATGGCACAATCTTCGTGGAAACGGTGGGGGTACCGGTGCTGGATTTTGCCGCGCTGCCAACCCCTGTGCCGGCATTCACTTATGCACAGGCGTGGGCACGTCCGACAGCCGACAGCGACGACCATCAGCCATCAGCGTATGTTAGCGCAGTCTATTTGCAGCTTTTCTCAAACGCTGAAAGCGATGATTCACTGGTCAGCGTGAGCACCGACGCTGCCGGAACATCTGAAATCCATGAATCGGTGATGAACGGTGATTTGGTGCAAATGCGCCCGGTTGAAGGCGGCGTGCAATTACCGGCAGGTGGAGAGGCGCTGCTTGAGCCGGGCGGCTATCACATCATGCTGATGGATTTGCAAACCCCGCTGCTCGAAGGTGACGCTTTTTCGATGACGCTGACCTTTGAAAGCGGCATGGAATTGACGATTGGCGTACCGGTGTATGACCGCATGATGACGGGAACTGACCATGAATAATTGGCATCTGCGGGCGAGCATTGGCGCGGGATTCATTCTCGTGATGGTCGCTT
>CAZBPB010000053.1:3948-10775 GCA_964493565.1 uncultured Pleurocapsa sp.
TGCCGCATGTTCGCCTACACAACCGACTCCGGCTGCCGTCAACACCAGTTCAGCGCCAACCATTGCCGTAACCCCCGGCGCTTCATTCGATGAAATAGATGGCGTATTCGTCGGTGACTATTTGCCGCATCCGATTGCGCTGCAAGATTTCACTATGCCCGGCAATCAGGGTGACGAAATGCGACTGAGCGACTCCAATGGTAAATGGCGCCTGTTATTCTTCGGCTATACCCACTGTCCCGATTTTTGCCCGCTGACGCTGGCCGAATTTAAGCAAATCAAACAGCTGCTAGGGGAACAGGCGGACGAGATCGAATTTGTATTCGTGAGTGTGGATGGCGTTCGGGATACCCCGGCAGCGATCACAGAGTATATCGAACGCTTTGATCCTGAATTTATTGCTTTCAGCGGCAGCGATGCAACTCTTGAGCAAATTCAGCCAGGCTACGGGTTGTATTACCAGCGCGCCGAAAATGCGGCATCCCCGGAAAACTATATGGTTGATCACACGACGCGATCCTACTTGATTGATCGTGATGGTAATCTGATTTCGACCTTTGCCTACGACGATACGCCGGATCGGATCACTGGCGCGATCCAATGGTGGATGGCGAGAGAACAGGCTGCTGACACAGGCTAACTACAGGGGGTTTCCCTAAACCCCCTGTATGGATCGGGTTGATGCTGCCCCCGGAAGTAGGCGATTGGAAGCGCTGATTATGATCGCAACGAGTACGCCGATCACCCCGGCAAGGAAGATTGCGCCCGTCCAAACGTGAACGCTCCATGAGATGCCACCCAACAATTGAATGGTGACAAAATACAGCACGTAATAGACGACAGGCGAGGCGAATGAAAATACGAAAAACTGGCGCATACGCTCTGGTGACGGCTTCAACCACCACGCCAATACATCAACAATGAAACCGGCAATTAGCGCCGCCGGAATGAACACATATAGATCGGTGAGGATCGTGAGTAGGGCGGCATTCAGCGTGAAAATGAAGGTGAATGCGCCGACAGGCATTTGCCAGCGCCATGCTAACAGCGCAATGACACCGGACAGCACAAAAGCCTGAAACAGAATACTGGTCACGCCCATATCCTGTGCCAGCAAGGGGTTATCAAGTCCGCCTCCTGCGTCGGTAGCAATCGCGTTATACAAAATTTGTGAGCCGTCCGGCGAATACGCGGGTGCACTTTCTGAAAGCGCGGGATTATTGGTCAGGTTGGTGGCAGCGCTCAGGCTGCTTACGCCGCTGACCGGGACTGCATACAATTCAGCCGAACTGCCACGCCACAGCGAAAAGATCACCTGTGATCCATCCGGACTGTAAACCGGGTCACTTTCAAAATCGCCAGTATTGATCACCGGCTGCAAATCGGTTCCATCCGCAGCATTCATCGTATAAATGCCCATGCTGTCGTCATAGAAACCGTTGAATAAGATGCGTGTTCCGTCGGGCGACCAGCGCGGATTGTGGCTGTTGTTATTGGCGGTCAACTGGCGCGGATTGACACCCGTTGATTCCATCACCCATATATTCGAACCGCTGCCGTCGTCATAGCTGTATGCAATTTGCGCACCATCTGGCGACCACACCATCGTGCCTTCATCCCCTTCGCTAGCGGTTAAAGGCTGAATTTCTCTGCTTTCAATATCAACCAGATATAAGTCGGCGGCATCTTCACGGATCGAAACGTAGCCAAGCTGCCGGCCATCTGGCGACCAGACCGGGTCATAAGCAAGTCCGGTATCCCGCGCTGCCTGTTGGCGGTTGCTGCCATCGGCATCCATGATGAAAAGCTGGCTGCTTTCTTCGAGACCAAGATCAGGATTGGCCAGAACGTAAACGCTGTAAGCGATCTGCGTGCCATCCGGTGACCACACGCCGTAGGATGTTAACATCTGGATTGTCGGTCAGGCGAGTTTGATGAGTGCCATCGGCGTTCATCATATAAAGCTGCCATGTTTGCTCGCTTTGCTGAACCGGCGTGATCCGTGTAAAAACGTAGGGTGAAACCACCGGATGGGCATAGCTGGTGAAGAACATGATCAGCGTAAGCAACAGGGTCATACATACGATCATCGGCCCCAGCGCCCGCCAACCGCGAATCTCGCCAGATACTTCTCTGGCGCGTATCCATGCCGCCCGAACCGGCCCGGTAAAGACCAGCGTCATGCCAATGGCTAACATGATGTGAGATGGGCTGAGCAGAGCTTCGGTTCCGGCTTCGATGCCAAACAGGGTATGCCAGATCATATCGCCAGCCCCGCCCAGCGCGAAAACTACCACCCCGATCAGCGAAAGCCAGTAGCCTTTAGGCAGCGCGCGGGTGAAGGCGTAGCCGCGATTGATGTTTCGCATCTGATGAAAGCCGAGGAACAGCGCCACCAGCCCGAACGCGCTGTAAAACAGAAAGTGCCAGGGCGTGAAGAAGCTGCCGTCTACCTCACCATGAAAATGCGCCCAGCCATCAACCCACAGGCCAGCCAGATACACCGCCGAAAGGCCGGTCATGACCCAATCAAAGCGCAGGCCGCCTTCAGGATAGCCGCTTTTTGTGACGGTTTGAGCAGCGGCTGGCGTTTGTGATTGCGAGGCTGTCGCCATGGTTGGTGTCTCCACAATGTTGTATTTAGAAATAATACGCAGGGGATAGCGCGTGTGTTGCAGAGACACCTAACCTTCACAGGCGCGCCCGTCCCTGGTGCTGATTACCCCTCCAGCAAACTCCGCACCGCCTCTGCCGCCTCATCACGCGCAACGATAATTTCTTGCCCATCAGTCAGGCGCTTGAATTTAACCTGCTCAGAGGCGATCTCGTCGGGGCCAAGCAGCGCCACCACCGGAATCCCCTTCTTATCGGCATGCGCGATCTGCTGCCCTAACTTGCGATCCTGTAAATACAGTTCCGTGTAAATTTCCGCGCCGCGCAGTTCCGCCGCCAGTTTTTCTGCCTCAAAACGGGTTTCGCCGCTGAACACCGTGACCAATGCCTGCGTGAGTGTGCCGCCCAGTTCCGGCGGGTATAGATTGAACGTGTCCATCAGATCGATGATGCGCTCAATGCCGAAAGCCATGCCGGTTGTGGGGATGCTTTCGCCTTTGAATAGGCCGATCAGGTCATCATAGCGCCCACCGCCCTGCACACTGCCCATGCCCGCCTCATTGACCACCGTCTCGAAGATCGGGCCGGTGTAATAGCTTAGGCCGCGCACCATCGTCAGATCAAAATCGTAATACTGTTCAGGCAGCCCCGCCGCTTGCAAGTGCGCGATCAATTCGCGCAGTTCGTCCAGCGCCGCACATGCCGCCGGAAAATCGCCCATGAAGCCTTCGAGATAAGCCAGCTTCTGAATACCGGGCAGATTCACGGTGATCAGCTCCATGATCTTCGCGATCACTTCATCGCTTAGCCCGCGCGTGATCAGTTCATCGCGCACGCCTTCCGCTCCCACCTTGTCGAACTTGTCTATACTGCGATACAAATTTGCCAGCGCCTCGCCTTCTACGCCGGCATACTGACCAATTGCCGTGAGCAGCTTGCGATTGTTGATCTTGACGGTGAAGTTCTTGAATCCTAGCCGCCGCAGCACGGTGATCACCACGCCCACAATTTCAGCATCGGCGTTCATGCCCGCCGCGCCCACAATATCCGCGTCACACTGGTAAAACTCGCGGTAGCGCCCTTTTTGCGGGCGTTCGGCGCGCCACACTGGCGAAATCTGGTAGCGTTTGAAGGGCAGCGCGATCTCGTTGGGATACTGCGCCACCACCCGCGCCAGCGGTACAGTCAGGTCATAGCGCAGCGATAGTTCTTCCTTGCCGCCGGGGTGTTGGGCGTTGAAGATCAGCTTTTCGGCATCTTCGCCATACTTGCCCATCAGCGTTTCGTGCAGTTCCAGCACCGGCGTTTGCAGAGGCTCGAAGCCGTACAGGTGAAACACCTCGCGCACCTTGCTGAACACGTACTCGCGCTTGAGCATGGCAGCGGGCAGGTAGTCGCGCATTCCCTTGGGCAGGCGGGGTTCAATCTTCGGCTTGGGCATCAGGTTTCCTCAATTCATGTGTACATAGTTTTGATGAAGGGGGTACTTGCCGCCCCATGAATACAAACAAAAAGCGCGAACTCACGTCCGCGCTTGAATTTCGATACGACAAACCCGCAGCGGCGTGCTAACGCGCTCGTAAACTGCCGTGATGGTGGTGGAACTGCATGATCATCGGGTTCATATTGCTAAGTATAGGGAAAATGTGAAATGATTGCAAGACGGCCACCCATAGGGGGGTAGTGTGGTCATAATAGGCACTAGCCGCGTAATTCACCTCTGTCTATCCTCACCTTATTTCGTAAAACGGAGCCGACGCTAATAAAATTGCTAAGAGATTGCAAACGTGCCCGGTATTAGAGCAAAGCTGATCGATGACCATCATTGAAAACCCGATAATTAACTCTCCGTATGCTGAACCTGAAAAATATCATGAGCTTGATGAGCGCGGAAACCCGACCGGGCAGATCATTAGCCAGCGCCGCAAAAGCACCTATTTGACGCCAATCCCACAGCCGAAAAAACAGGCGGGCATACAGCCCGGCCTGTTTGATGCGCTTCTTGAAAAGGAAGAAGAAAACTCCACCATCAACGAAATTCGCAGGCACGTGAAAAACTGGAGGCTGAAAGGTTATCCGAACATCACGCGCACGACGCGGCAGCTGCTAGAGCATTGGACTGCCCCGCAGCGTGAAAATAAGCTGTTTTTCTGCCAGATTGAGGCGCTTGAAACCGCGATTTATTTGACCGAAGCAGCCAGACGCGAAAAGCAGGATTGGATAGAAACAGAACTCCATAAAGCAAGCGACGAAGCCAACCCCGATCTATATCGCATCGCTTTCAAAATGGCGACGGGCAGCGGCAAAACCATCGTCATGGCGATGCTGATTGCATGGCAAACGCTGAACAAGCTGGCGAACCCCGGCGACCATCGCTTTACCGACGCATTCTTGATCGTAACCCCCGGCGTCACTATTCGTGACCGCCTGCGCGTGCTGCTGCCCGGCGACCCCGGCAACTATTACCGCCAGCGCGATCTTGTTCCTGCCAACACTTTTGATCAACTGCACCGCGCCCGCATCGTGATCACCAACTATCATGCCTTTATGCCGCGCGAGATTGTAGAAGCATCGGCATTGACCAAGAAAATTCTGAAAGGTGATAGCAAGCAAAGTCCGTTCACTGAAACCGGCGGGCAAATGGTGAGGCGCGTATGTCGTGGGCTGGGCGACGCCAAAAATATCATCGTGATCAACGATGAGGCGCATCACTGCTATGCGCGCAAGCTGGATGCAGACGAAAAAGAACTCAAGGGCGAAATCAAGAAGGAAGTGGAAGAACGCCGGGTGTGGGTGAACGGCATCCGCGAAGTGCAGAAAAAGATTGGCGTGCGCGCAGTCTACGATCTTTCGGCAACGCCGTTTTTTCTGGCAGGTTCAGGCTACCCCGAAGGCAAGCTGTTCCCGTGGGTGGTCTCTGACTTTGCCCTGATTGACGCCATCGAAAGCGGCATCGTCAAGATTCCGCGCCTGCCGGTGGTGGACGATGCCATGCAGGGCGATCTTCCAACCTACCGCAACCTGTGGTCATTTATACGGGATAGTTTGCCGAAGAAAAAATATGCGGATAATGCCGAAAAACCGGTTTTGCCCAAAGAATTAGAAGGCGCGCTCTACAGCCTGTATGGTAGTTATGAGAAGTATCACGAATTATGGCAGAAACTGAGCGAGGGCGAGGGCGCACAGGTGGTTATTCCCCCGCCGGTGATGATTGTGGTGTGCAACAACACTGTGGTTTCAAAGATGGTGTTTGACTGGATCAGCGGCTATGAGAAGCCCTACGCCGATGGAACGGTGATCGTGCCCGGCAATCTGGAGTTATTCCGCAATGAAACTGGCGAACGCTGGGATCCGCGCCCGACCAGCATCCTGATTGACAGCCAGCAGCTTGAAAGCGGCGAAGCCATGCAGGATGACTTCAAGAAAGCGGCTGCCCGCGAGATTGACACCTTCAAGGCGGAATTCCGGCAGCGCTACCCTGACCGCGACCCCGAAGCATTGACCGATCACGACCTGCTGCGCGAGGTCATGAACACCGTTGGCAAGCCCGGCAAATTAGGCGAACACGTCAAATGCGTGGTGTCGGTCTCCATGCTGACCGAAGGCTGGGACGTGAATTCGGTGACGCACATCCTCGGCGTGCGCGCCTTCAGCACGCAGTTGATCTGCGAGCAGGTGATCGGGCGGGCGCTGCGCCGCATCAGCTATGTGCCGAATGAAGAAGGCAAGTTTGACGCCGAATATGCCGAAATCTACGGCGTGCCGTTTTCATTCCTGCCGGCAGCCGGAACCACCAGCAAGCCGCGTTTGCCGAAAATTCCCACCCACGTCAAAGCAGTCCCCGAACGTGAAGGCGCGGAATTCCGATTTCCGAACGTGACCGGCTACCGCTATGAACTGAACGACCAGCCGCTAGAAGTTGATTTTGTTCCCGATTCGCGCATGAAGCTCACCAGCGCCAATGTGCCTACTTTTACCGAGAGCGCGCCATTATTAGGCGAAAGCGAAGTGCATACGCTGGATGAACTGTACCAGCGCCGCGAAAAGGAAGTGGTCTTCCTGCTGGCAAAACACATTCTGGAAAGATATTTTCAGGGCGAAGACGGCGAGCCGAAAATCTGGTATTTCCCGCAAATTCTGGCTATTGTGCAGCGCTGGATTGACGAAGGCTACGTTGAAATGAAAGACGGCTGCCGCTTGCAGTTACTGTTGCT
>CAZBPB010000053.1:10785-11918 GCA_964493565.1 uncultured Pleurocapsa sp.
CGCCGAGAAAATTCACATGGCAATTGCCGCTGGCACGGGCGCAAGCGAGAAACTCAAGCTGATTCTGGACGCCAGCGCGCCGGTGGGTTCCAGCGCCACCATTGACTTTGAAACCATCAAGCCGGTCTACCGCACCGACCCGGCGAAATGCCAGGTCAATTACGTGCCGCTGGACAGCGGTTGGGAAGCCAAAATGTGTACCAGGCTGGAAAACATGCCGGAAGTGCTGGCCTACGTCAAAAATGACGGCATGAACCTGCGCATCCCCTATACCTACGAAGGCAACGAGCATCACTACATCACCGATTTCATCGTGCGCATCCATATGGGCGATGGCCTTGAGCCGCTGAACCTGATCATCGAAGTGACCGGCGTTCACGATGAAAAGAAGCAGGCCAAAGCCGAAACCATGCGCAGTTACTGGATTCCCGGCGTGAACGCGCTGGGCGAGTTTGGCCGCTGGGATTTCATTGAGATACTGGATATAGATGACGCGCAGAACAGCATCAGACGGCAGGTGAGACAGATGATGATGACGGAGAGAGTTTAATGCCACGCAAGAGCCAGAAGAACAGCGGCGTGAAGGTAGACGCACTGCGCCACAACGACACGCGGGTGAACATCCCCACCAGCGAACTGCGCGATTTTGCCGGAGACAGCGAAATTAACCCGGCGGCGATTCTGTATCCCCGCGATCCATCGCTTGACCCGCAGCTGGTGTGGAATGGCAAGGATCAGCAGGACAGCGCCGATCTCAAGGTGCTGGCGGTGCCGATTTACATTCAGGAAAAAATTCAGCCGCAGGCCATCATCGAAGAAATCCGCCGCCACGCCCCTCGCCCTGAGGGAGAGGGGGTAGGGGGTGAGGGCTTGCCGCAGCAGACGAGCATGTTTAGCGATTTCAACGGCATTGACTTTGAGCAGATGATCGAGTTTTACCAGCACGAGCAGCACTGGACGAACCGCATGATCCTGGGCGATTCGCTGCTGGTGATGAACTCTTTAGCCGAGAAGGAAGGGCTGAAGGGGCAGGTGCAGATGATTTACCTTGACCCGCCCTACGGCATCAAGTTTGGCAGCAACTGGCAGGTGAGCACAAGAAAGCGCGACGTGAAGGACGGCAGGGAAGATGA
>CAZBPB010000053.1:11928-12279 GCA_964493565.1 uncultured Pleurocapsa sp.
CTCCATACAGCCGGAGCAGGTGAAAGCCTTCCGCGACACCTGGGAGAAAGGCATCCACAGCTATTTGAGCTACCTGCGTGACCGGCTGGTGGTCGCCCGCGAACTGCTGACCGAAAGCGGCAGCATTTTCGTGCAAATTGGCGATGAGAATGTGCATCTCGTGCGGAGCATATTGGATGAGGTGTTTGGAAGTGAGAACTTTGTTGCTGAAATTGTTGTTGAGAAAACTGCTGGCTTAAGTATGGAATACTTGGATAGAGTGACGGATTTTGTTTTGTGGTACGGAAAAAACTATAAGCATGTCAAGTATCGCCCATTATTTTCCGAGAAATCTCAATATAGTAGGGGTGG
>CAZBPB010000053.1:12289-14163 GCA_964493565.1 uncultured Pleurocapsa sp.
TATCTGATGGCTCAAGATCTCCATTAACTGGTGAAAGCGAAGTTGACCAGACAGAGTTACCAGCGGGAAGTCGCATCTATAGTGTAAATGCACTCACGTCCCAAACGCAGGCTACAACAACGCGTTATGTAGCCGAATTTGAGGGGAAAAAATATCTGTCAGGTACACGCCAATGGGCAACGCCACCCAGAGGTATGGAGCGACTCATAAAAGCACATCGCGTTCAGAATCGGGCTTCATCTATTGGATATATAAGATTCTTTGACGATTTTCCCGTAATCCCACTTCGCAACACTTGGAATGATACTGGAACAGGATCGTTTACCGACCCGAAGATTTATGTTGTTCAAACTGGTAACAAAATTATCGAACGCTGCATTCTGATGACCACCGACCCCGGCGATCTGGTGCTTGATCCGACCATGGGCAGCGGCACCACCGCCTACGTCGCCGAACAATGGGGGCGGCGCTGGATCACGGTGGATACCTCTCGCGTAGCCCTGGCGCTGGCGCGCACGCGCTTGATGGCCGGGCGCTATCCCTACTATTTACTCGCTGATTCAGCAGAAGGCGCGCAAAAGGAACAGCAGGTCAGCGGCGTCTACCAGCCGCCGCGCAGCTATACTCACGATGTGAAGCAGGGCTTTGTCTACGAGCGCGTGCCGCACATCACCCTGCGCGACATTGCCAACAACGAAGAAATTGACACCATTTACGACGTTTTCGAAGAGGAACTTGCGCCCATCCGCCAGCTTTTGAACGAGAGCGTCGGCACCGGCGCCGAAGAATGGCAGCTTCCACGCGAACCGGGCGCAGACTGGCCGCAGGAAGCCGTCGAATGGCTGGAATACTACTGGCAGCAGCGCCGCGAACGCCAGCGCCAGATTGACGACAGCATCAGCCGCAGCAGCGAGCGCGAGACGCTGTATGACCGCCCCTACCCGGACTCCCGCAAGGTGCGCGTCACCGGCCCGTTCACGGTGGAAACGCTGTCGCCGCACCGCATTCTCGATCCGGCTTTGGCCGAAGCCGCCGCCCACACCGACATGGCGAATATCGGGGGCTACGAGCAAATGGTGATCGACAACCTGAAGATTGCCGGCGTGCAGAACACCCGCCGCGACGAACGCCTGATGTTTGAAACCCTTGAACCCTATGCCGGAGTCTGGCTGCACGCGCAGGGCAGCTATCTGGGCGCGAACGGCGCAGAACGGCGGGCTGCGATCAGCATCGGCAGCGAACACGGCACCGTAGGCACAAGGCAGATTAAAGAAGCCGCGAAGGAGGCGGTGCGCGGCCTTGGCTACGACCTGCTTCTGATCTGCGGCTTTGCTTTCGATGCAGCGGTGAGCGAAGAAGCGAAACGCTACGGCGATATGGACGTTCAGATCGTGCGCATGAACAGCGACCTGATGATGAGCGCCGAACTCAAAAAGACAGACCGCGCCAACCTGTTCACCATCTTTGGCGAGCCGGATATTCGCATTGAGCAGCAAGAAGACGGGCAGTATGTGGTGGAAATCTTCGGGCTGGATATTTACGACCCGACCACCGGGCAAATCCGCAGCAGTTCAACCAGCGATATTGCCTGCTGGTTCATTGACACCGCCTACAACGACGAAAGCTTTTTCGTGCGCCACGCCTACTTTTTAGGCAAAGATGACGCCTACGACAACCTGAAACGCGCGCTGAGAGCCGAGATTGATGAAAATGCGTGGCAGGCACTATACAGCGCGCGCAGCCTGCCATTTGCCCGCCCTGAAAGCGGACGCATCGCCGTGAAGGTGATCAACCATTATGGCGATGAGGTGTTGAAGGTGTACACGTTGAACTAGAGGGGGGGAGGGGAACCTCACACCCCCTCAATCCAGCCC
>CAZBPB010000054.1:0-14115 GCA_964493565.1 uncultured Pleurocapsa sp.
TGAACAGCCGTTAAACGCTACCCTCTATCGCGGAAAGATTGCCCGTACCCCGTTCATTCGTGGCATGGTTGGCCTGTGGGATGCGCTCGGTTTAGGCACACGCGCCCTGATGTGGTCTGCCAACATCGCCGTTGGGGAAGAAGAAGACTCGAAGATCTTCGACGGCCCGTTGGGTTGGGCAACGCTTGGCTTTTCGTTGGTGCTCGGCGTCGGGCTTTTCTTCCTGTTGCCAACCGCTGCTGCCAGCGGTTTGGAAGCGCTGCTGGGGCTGCAAGAACAGTCATTTCTCGTCAATTTGCTTGAAGGCGTAGTTCGCCTTGTCATTCTCATCGGCTATATTTCGCTCATCGCCCTGATGCCGGATGTGAAGCGCCTGTTTGGTTATCATGGCGCGGAGCACAAGACCATCAATGCCTACGAAGCGGGTGCTGAATTAACTCCCGAGATAGTGGCGAAATATCCGATTGAACACCCTCGCTGTGGTACGGCATTTCTCTTGACGGTAGTGCTGGTGAGCGTACTCGTGTTTTCATTTCTAGGCCGCCCACCATTCCTGATTTTGCTGGCATCGCGCATCTTGTTAGTGCCTGTCATCGCTGGTATTGCCTACGAAATCATTCGCTTCACTGCAAAGCATATGGATAACCGTTTTGTTCGTTGGATGATCATTCCTAATCTGGCTTTGCAGCACCTCACAACGCGCCAGCCTGATCTAACCATGATCGAAGTCGCAATTTCAGCCTTCAAGCGCGTACTGGTCAGCGAAAATGTGATCCCTGAACCCGAAGCTCCACCTGTCGTGGAAGAGCAGCTTGCGCCCGCCGGCGGGGATTAGCTCGCTTTAATCAGCCAACTCAAACACGACCACGCCATCCAATTCGATCACCCGTCGAAGGCGTGGTTGTGCTTCAATCTCGCCCATCGTAAAACTGTGGTCATAGTCCAGCGCCCATTCACTCACCAGTATGTATTTCACTCCCCACGCTGCCAGTTCATTCAACGCCGCATCGTCTGGAAATGTGGTCAGTTCTGGATGTCGCTCACGATATACCAGTGGTAGGTAGGTTCCATAGCCAAACACAACCGGCTTGTGATGGATGCTTGTGTAATACATGGCTGGCCCACTTAACGCCTCGCTCAGAGGATATTCCATGATCGGGGCCGCTTCCGGCTGTTCCGCCAGCCATAGATCAACTGCTCGCGGCTCAACCGGAGTAAGCGTCAATGGGCCAATCCACGCCCCGAACAGCATCAGGCAAACCATTGTGGCAGCGCCTGCGAACTGTGTTCTAGCGGATTTCTCCCGTAAAATCAGCACCATCCCCGCGCTTGCCAGCAGCGAGAAACCCAGCATCACGAAAATGGAAAATCTGCCCCAACTGCGAATGCTATCCGCAAATGGCAGCAGTTCGCGCAGCAGCATATCGGGCAGTGGAATACCCAGCGGTAATCGCGAAAAATACAGGATCGGGCCTAAGCTGAGTACGAAAGCAGCCAGCATCATCCACTTTAGACCGCGCCAATTCCTCCCGCGTGTTCCGCGCAGCGCAGGCAGCGCCAGAAAGATTGTGACCCATCCGATAGAGATCACAAATTCGGTCAGCATCGGGGTTGGGAAAGGCCACATCACCCGCTGAACCGCGCTTCCCCAGAGTGGGTGCAGGGGGTTCGGCATCAGGTAATCCGTCGGGCTTGCCGCCCAGAACGCTGCATCGTCCAGCGGCACATTTGTTGCACCTTCGCTGCTGAGCTGTAAGTATGGAATCAAAAATGGGACGCAAAGGCCGCCGATGATCAGCCCTGCAATACCGACCCCGATCAGCGTTTGCCGGTTAAAGGTGAATCGCAGCATCATGCTGATTGGAAAGCCAATCCACGCCAGCGCGTAAACCGGCAGCAGCAGCCCCAGCATGAAACCGTAATACCACGATGATAATGTGGAGAGCGCCAAGAATGCCCCCCATAATCCGGCCTGAGTGAACTTTTTTTGCTCCAGCCACATATCAAAAAACAACAGGGTAAGCACCAACCACTGGGTATCAAACAGCGGAAGATGCCCTGTTAGTTTTTGCATCCGGTAGGCGCTGAAGGCGAACGCCGCGCCCGCAAAATAGGCCGCTAGCCAGCGCAGTATTTCAGTTGCGCTGCCAATCCTGTTGATCCAGCGCCGCGCAAGGGCATACATTGCCCAACCGCTGAGGACAGTAGACGCGAGCGCCGCGAGATTATAAGCGGGTACTGCGCCGATCAGCAGCGTAAGCGGGGCAAGCCCGAACGTGTGAATCGGTGTAATTTCCCCGTAGGCGAGAGGGTAGCCAAACGGATAATAGATGTCAGGCGTGAAGAATGGGGATATGTTCGGGCTTATCAGCGCGTCGGCAACATAGTCCATCTTCCACACATATTCGTAGTTATCCAGCCTCGCGCCGTTAACGCCCATCACATGTGTTTGCATTTGCGTGGCGAGCGGCCATGTGAAAATCACGGTGAGGAACACGTACCCCAGTATCGCCGCGAGATGATGGTAGCGCCTCAGGGTGGTCATGGCGTGCAGCCTGCGTCGCTCGAATCGAGGACATACAGCTCCAGCCGCATATCGGGCATCTCTACGACCCTCGGACATGGGCTGTATCCTGCTGCCAGTAGGTTATTCAGGGCGGCGCTTTCCCTACCCGGCGCAGCGTCTGGAAGTGTCGCGACCCAGATGCGCTGTGCATTGTCAGTGAATGCCTGCAGCCGCTGTTCAAACGGGATTTCGATAAACGATGGATCATCAATTGGCACATCTTCACCGGAATTTACCATCGAAAGCAGCGCATAATGCAGCGGCCTACCATACAGATAGTAATCCAGTGGTGGCGCGTACAGATATTCCACAGCCGTATCCGCCAGCCGGAAAATCGCAGCATCATCAGGGCGGGCATATTCTGTGAAGGCATCTATCGCAGCCTCGAAACCGGGCCGGGAGATCATGCGTAAAGCCCCCGGTAAATCGCTCGCAAAGGTTGGGTGCAGCGACAAATACACGCCCATCACCAGCCATAAGCCGCAAACAGCGTCTTGCAGCCAGCGCCAGCGTTGAAGTTGTGTAAGCCCTGCCGCCATCATCAGCAGCAGCGCGGGTAATACTGCCAGTAAATGGCGAATGTGAAATAGAAATGGGATGAAGCGGTTGACCAGCAGCGTAAACACAATAATGCTGATCAGCCACCACCATAGAAATTGAATCGGCTCTTGCCGGATCGCACGCAAACTTAACCCGCACAGCAGAACCGTCAAAAGGGTCAGCCAATTTGAAAATGCTGCCGCTGCTGCCCCTAAGATCACCGGCGTGTCAATCGCCGCCGGTATCGAAACATCCTGTGACGCTTTAATCACCATGAAAGCCAGCCACGGTGCGTAAAACAGCACCGCAACCAGAAACAGGAACAATACCCGTTTCCACTGCGGATTGCGCCATTCAAACAGGATGTGAAATCCCGCCAGCATGGCGAACCACAATTGCCCTACAGGATGGCTGTATAACAGCAGTACCAGCGCCGCTGTGAAACCGATCTGTGCAGGCCAACTGTTAGTTTTACGAATTAAGCGCCAGTACAGTGTTGTTGCGACAAGGCCGAATAAGACGTGAAAGGTATAGCCGCGCAGTTCGTGCAGGTAATACAGGTAGAAAGCCGACCCGCTGATGAAAACGGCGGCAAACAGGGCAAACCGTCTATTTTGGGGTGTCAATTCGCGGGCTAAACGGTAGAAAATTGCAATTGAGAGCAGTCCAAACAGCCAGGACAATGCGCGACCGGCAAGTGGTGTCCAGCCCGCCAGCGCCCCCCATCCTGCTAGAAAGTAATTGTAGCCTGGAGGCCAGACCGCATAACCCGCCACCCGCAGCGCCAGATCGAACGGCGCAAGCGGCCCATACTGCGCGCCGCCGCTTTCAAATATTGAATAATATTCATCCAGCCAGATTGCATCAGCGTTTAGGCTGCGCGCGCCTATCCATGCGGCATACGCCAGCAAGGGAACTACGATCAGCCATTGAACATTGCGCGGGCGGGACATGCGGCATATTCCAGATGCGATCACACTCTTTCATTGTAGGGGGCATCTTAGCCGCAGAGTGTGAAGCCAGTGTATAAATTGCGTTTCTTAGGCGTGTGCCTGAATCACGACCCACCTGCCAGCCGTTTGAGTTCGTATAACTTGGTCAGCGCCTCAATCGGGCTTAGGCTGTCTACTTCCAACGCCTGTAGCATCGTAACCGCAGGATTGTTGACTTCCTGCTGCTTTTCTGCGCCAGCGAAAAGGCTCATCTGATCCGGATTGTATTTCACATTACGGCTGCGGTTTCGCGTAGGCTGTACTTCGTAATTGCTGCCTTGCTGCTCAAGGTGCTGCAAAAGTTCGCGCGCGCGGTCTACTACCGGGCGTGGCAGTCCTGCCAGTTGCGCCACATGCACCCCGTAACTGCGATCTGCGCCCCCGCCAACCACTTTGTGCAGGAACACGATTTGCTCGCCCTCCTCGCTGACCGATACGTTGTAATTGCGCGCGCGCGGCAGCACGTTTGGCAGCTCTGTCAATTCGTGATAGTGGGTGGCAAACAGCGTGCGGCAGTTCAATCGCGGGTTGTTGTGCACGTACTCAATCACCGAACGGGCAATCGCCAGCCCGTCATAAGTAGACGTGCCACGTCCAACCTCATCCAGAATCAGTAGGCTGCGGCGGGTGCTGCCAGCCAGTAGCCGCGCGGTTTCAATCATCTCAACCATAAATGTGCTGTATCCGGCGTGAATCTCGTCTTGTGCGCCGATTCTGGCGAAGATGCGATCTACTAGGCCGATTGTTGCTTCGTCGGCAGGCACAAAACTGCCGATCTGCGCCATCAGCGTGATGATTGCAACTTGCCGGATGTACGTAGACTTGCCCGACATATTTGGGCCGGTGATGATATGGATGCGGTTCATGTTGTCGAAATGCGTGTTATTCGGAACATAACGCAGCCCATCACTCAACGTATGTTCAACCACAGGATGCCGCCCCGCGTGGATGATCAGCAAATCGTCTTCAGTAAGGGTAGGGCGGCAGTAGCCCTCGCGGGATGCGACATCTGCCAGCGCGCAAAATACATCCAGATGCGCCAGCGCGCGGGCGGTATCTAGCAGCGGTTTGCTGTGCTCGCATAAGAGCGTGCACAGATCGGCAAATAGACGGCGTTCCACTTCCAGAATTTGCTCCTCAGCGTTGAGGACAAGCGCCTCATATTCTTTCAATTCCGGTGTGATATATCGCTCGGCGTTCACCAGCGTTTGTTTGCGAATGTAATCCGAAGGGATTTTTTCAGTGTTGGCGTGGCTGACTTCAATGTAATAGCCAAACACTTTATTGAAACCGACTTTGAGCGAACTGATCCCTGTTCGCATCCGTTCCTGCGGTTCTAGCGCGGTAATCCAGTCCCGCGCATCTTTGGTGGCGTGATATATGCCATCCAATTCTTCTGAATAGCCAGAGCGAATTACGCCCATGTGATTCAAATTAGCAGGCGGATCATCGGCAATCCCTGCGCTAATCTCGTTGATCACGGCTTCGCATGGATTCAGCCGGTCATAAAGCGCAGTTAGTGCGTCATTTCCGCCGATAATTTCGCGAAGCACAGGTATTGTCTCCAGCGTTTGCCGCAGTGCCACCAGATCGCGCGGAGTAGCGTTTTGAATCAGCAGACGGTTGGTCAGCCGTTCAAGATCGCTTGCTTGCCGCAGTGTTTCTCGAAGCTGCGCCCGCAAAACCTCATCCCGCGTCAGCGCCTCAACCACATCCAGTCGCGCGTTAAGTCGTTTCAATTCCAGTAACGGCTGTGTGATCCATGTACGCAGCAAACGCGCCCCCATTGCCGTTACCGTCCGGTCAAGAATACCCAGTAAGCTGCCTTTGGATTGGCGGCTGCGGATGGTTTCAGTCAGTTCAAGATTGCGCCGCGTGAATGGGTCAAGCACCATGAAACTAGCGGTAGAATAAGCGCGTAAGCTCGTCAACTGCGCCAGCGATCCGCGCTGCGTGGTCTGAACGTAAAACAGCACCGCGCCCGCCGCGCAGATGCCTGCGCTCATTTCACCGACGCCAAAGCCTTCCAGCGTTCGCACGTTGAAATGGGTGCACAGTAAGGGTTCGGCGCTGCTGCGTTCAAAATGCCAGTCATCCACCGGCGTAATGTGAATCCCCTGTGGCATTGATATCCCGCGCTCAACCCAGCTTCGTGGCATTAACACTTCGCGTGGCGAAAGCCGTGCCAGTTCTTCAAGCACCAGCACGCCCGCATTCTCGCCTGAAAGCTCGGTCACTGAAAATTCGCCGGTTGAAATATCGGCATAGGCCAACCCCGCGCGCTGCCATGCGCCAGATGCCGGATCGCCTGTTGGCACAATCGCCATCAGATAGTTTTGGTGCGACTCTGAGAGGAGTTCCGGCTCTACCACCGTGCCGGGAGTGATCACCCGCGTAACTTCGCGTTCAACCAGCCCGCGTCCATCAGGCTCGGTTACCTGCTCGCATACCGCAACGTGATAACCCTTTTCAATCAGCCGGGCAATGTAAGTTTCAACCGCATGATGGGGTACACCGGCCATCGGCACGCGTTCGCTCTTGCTCACCGGTCGTCCTGTTAAGACCAGATCAAGCTCGCGCGCCGCAATTTCTGCATCCTGATCGAAGGTTTCGTAGAAGTCTCCCAGCCGGAAAAGAACAATACAGTCGGGATACTGCTGTTTAACAGTTAAATACTGCTGGCGCAGCGGGGTTACTGTGGCGCTGGTCATTGTGGCAAGACTTCCTAAAACAAGGCAGAATTGAACCTGAAAGCCGCTTGGCTTCTTGAACATATATTCTAACCTGCGTGATACCCTCACGCAATTTCAGGTGCAGTGATGACCGATTATATTATTGGGGTTGATCTAGGCGGTACGCGCCTTCGCGCCGCGTTAATGGACGACGATCTAACCATCCATGCGCGTCAGGAAGTGTTAACCGAAGCAAAAAAAGGTCTTGATGCAACCCTTGAACGAATGAAAATGCTTATCCGAACGGTGATGCCGCCGCCTGACCAATCGTTGTTAGGCATCGGCGTATCAATTCCCGGCCCGACCAATCCGTTCAAGGGCATCGTTGAATTGGGTACCAATTTAGCGGGCTGGCGCGATATTCCGCTGGCAAGTCTGCTGCAGGATGAATTTGGCGTGCCGGTGTTCTTAGGCAATGATGCCAATGTGGCGGCGCTGGCAGAAGCTACACGCGGGGCAGGGCGGGGCCACCGGCATATCATCTTCATCACCGTCAGCACCGGTATCGGCAGCGGTATTATCGTGGATGGGCATTTGCTGCTCGGCAAAGAAGGGCTTGCCGCCGAGGCAGGTCATATTGTGATGCTGCTGGATGGGGAGTTTACCACGCTGGAAAAGCAGGCGGCGGGCCCGTCGTTAGCGCGGCAGGCGCGAGCGCGTATTCAAGCGGGCGAATCCTCGATTATGTCTGAAATGGTGCAAGGCAACCTTGAGAAGATTATCGGCAAGACCGTTGGCGAAGCGGTGCGTAAAGACGATCCGCTGGCCAAAGCCATCGTTAGCCGCGCCGGTACGGTGCTCGGTGGCGGTATGGCCAGCTTGCTGCACGTCTTCAATCCAGAAATCCTGATCTTTGGTGGTGGTGTCAGCGCCATTGGCGAGCCGCTTTTCCAGCCGATGCGTGAAGCCATCGAAGCCAACTGCATAGACAAAGCCTACTGGCGCAGCTTAAAAATTGAACCAGCCGCGTTGGGTGAAAATGTCAGCCTGATCGGCGCCGGAGCGCTGGTGATCACGCGAGGTGGTGTCGAAGACTTAAGCGCCGTGAAGGCTGCGCTGGACGACTAGCGGTTTATGTTCGCTTGCCTTTGGTAGGTGCTTTGCTATCTGCTTTGCGGTCAATATCGCTCTCTTGACGAAACATCATCGCTGACCACGTGTCATCCAGCGATATCACGCGAATACCGCCCCAACCCTTATTCGTTACGGCATCCCAGCCTTTATCGCGGTTGATGTCCGATTTGATCTTCCCCGTTCCTTTTGGGTAACACAACCATAGTCGCCCGCCCGGTTTAACCGCAGCCATGGCTTGCGCTGCCAGCGCATCCACTTCCGCCTGATTCTTCAGGAATCCCTGTACAACGTCATAGCTGCCGTTCGCCCTTGTATCAATGACTACGCCTTCCGGAAGCGGCGAAAATTTCTCCAGATAGCCCTCAGGTGCATTGAGTACCAGCATTCGATTCCCCGGTTTGATGTACATTTTTTGAGCAGTTGTCTGCGCCATCTCGAAACCTCTATCTCTTCTTGAACGCAATTTTAGCCCCAAAACGCCAATCGTCATTTACTTTGCATCAGCGTTTCGTTGTATTTCCATCAAAATTCGCACTCACGAATTGTATAGCCTGTAGCACGATGCTAGACTTGACGCATCATGTTATCTCTACTGGATTTTCGGGTTCGCCAGCGCGATTTCTTGCTGGAAATTTCTAAAGCCATTACCTCACGCCTTGACCTCAACGAAGTCCTCAAGCGTGTGGTCAATGCTTCTGTTGCCATGCTTGCCGGTCAGGTGGGGATCATCGCCCTGCGCGACGATCTCGGTGATTACCACATTCAGGCCGTGCTTGGCTTGCCCAAAGACCAGATTCCTGAGATGAATACCCGCTTGATTGAAGTTATTCAAACCGCTACCGCCCGCGATACTGAACTCGTGAATACCCGCTTGCGCGAAATGGCGGGGCTAATTGATAAGCGTCTCATTCAGTCTTTTGCCATTCCGCTTTCCTTCGGTGGCGAAGCAGTAGGCTTAATGGTCGTGTTTCGAAATTTTCAAGGCGGCGCCACCCCTGACGATATTCAGGTGCTTCAAAGCTTTGCCGATCAGGCAGCGATTGCTGTACACAATGCTCAGCTTTATGAACGCATGAATTTTGACCGTAAACAGTTGGCGGCGGTGGTACAGCATAGCGCCGATGGGGTAGTCATCCTTGATGCGGCGCTTACCATTATCAGCTTCAACCATGCAGTGGAACGCTTGACCGCATGGGCCGCTGAAGAGGCTATCGGCTTAAAAGTTGAAGAAGTGCTGGTTTTCGCGCGCGTAGAAAAAGGCGATCTGCATCGCGCATTGGAAAACGGCTGGCCTTATGCCAGTAAACAGGCGGGTGATGACACGCTGGAAGTTGAAGGAGATTTGCTCCGCCGTGATGGTCTGACCACCAGCGTTGGCATTCGCTATGCGCCGCTGTTTACTGACGACGGCAAACTGGCAAACGTCATCGCCAATGTGCGCGATATCTCCAATTTTCGGCAGGCGCAGCAAATGCAAAATGTCTTCATTTCAACCGTCTCGCACGAGTTGAAAACGCCTGTCGCCTTGATTAAGGGCTATGCGGCGACCCTGCGTCGCGAAGATGTCACGTGGGATGAAGACTTTGTTCGCGAATACAGCGGGGTCATTGAAGAAGAAGCAGATCGCCTTACAGAACTAATCGAAGATTTGCTCACCGCCAGCCGTATTCAAGCTGATCGCGGCCTCTCGCTCATGCCCGGTGATATGAACATTGTCGAAATTGTGCGCCGTTCAGTAGCGCGATTCCAGACGCAAACCAACCTGCATAAATTTGAGATAGATTTTCCAGACGATTTCCCCATTGTTCCCGGAGATGAAACCCGCTTCCGGCAGGTGGTAGATAATCTCTTAAGCAATGCGATTAAATATTCGCCCAATGGCGGCACCATTACCGTCGGCGGAACAACCGAAGACAGCACTGTATCCCTGTTTGTGCGTGATGAGGGCGTCGGTATCAAGGATAGTGATATTGACCGCATCTTTGACCGTTTTTATCGCGTAGATGGCGCGTTAAGCCGCAAAACGCAGGGTACCGGGCTTGGCCTTTTCCTGTCTAAAGCCATCGTCGAAGCGCATGGCGGAATCATTCGTGTCGAAAGTATGCCGGGCAAAGGCAGCACCTTTATCATTACCCTTCCCAGAAGCTAAAACGAAATGGAGACGAAATGCCCAATCAAACAACTGTTCGCTGCCCCAACTGCGGAATTCAATTTGCTGCACCGGTTGAAACTGCAATTGATGTAACTCAAAACCCGAATGGCAAAATGCTGTTGCTTGCCGGTTCGCTCAACGCTTTTCAATGCCCCAACTGCGGCAGTCCGGTACGCGTCTCCACCCCCTTCCTCTATCATGATGGTGGTAAAGAACTGCTGCTGGTCTATGTACCGCCGGAACTCAACCTGCCTAAGACAGATCGCGAAAAAGTAATTGGCGACCTGATGCGTGAATTAACATCCATACTCCCGCAGGGGTCTTTCAAATCCTACATGTTCCAGCCGCGCGAAGCACTAACCCTGCAAGGCATGGTAGACACTATCTTGCAGGCAGACGGCGTAACGCCGGAAATGATGCAGCAGCAGCGGGATCGCCTGTCTGTGCTGGAGTCCTTGCTTGGCGCGCCGGAAGAAACCCGCCCTTCAATCATTGAACAAAACGATAACAAAATTGACACCCAGTTCATGCAAACCCTCAGCTTGCTCATCCAGCGCATGGTCGCTGAAGGTCAGGTTGAGATTGCTCAGCAGCTTGCCACTGTTCAAGAAGATATACTCTCGTTTTCAACCTTCGGTCAAGCCTTAATGCAGGATGCTCAGGCTCAGGAAGCCATCGTTCAGGAAGTCGCCACCTCAATTCAAGCGCTTGGCGCGCAGCCCACTCGTGCCGATTTCTTAGCCATTGCGCGTCAGTTTGCGGGTGATGATCAACGGTTGGAAGCGCTGGTTGGCTTGATACGCCCCGCATTTGACTATGCCTTCTTTCAAGACTTGACCGCGGCTATCGGTCAAGCCCCCGCGGAAGAACGTGAATCGCTTGAAACGCTGCGTGATCATTTGCTGGCGTTAACGCAAGCATTTGATGAGCAAACTCAAGCCGCAATTGCCGACGCCGCCAAACTGCTGCAAGTTCTGGTCAGTGCGCCAGACGAAGATGCGCTCAATAGTCTCATCTTCGAAAATGTCGCCGTTCTTGATGAAGCCTTCTTAAGCGTGCTGCTGGCAAACTTACAACAGGCCGAATCGCAGGGTAACGCCGCGCTGGTAACCAAATTGACGGACGTGTATAACCGTGTGTTAGGCGCGCTGCGTGACCAGATGCCGCCTGTTCTGCGCTTCGTAAACGAGTTGCTTGGCGCGCCATCTCTCGATGAGCAGCAGAAAATGCTGGATGAGAATGCGAAGGCTTTCGGCGAATCGCTTCTGATCACTATTGATGCGGTCAGTGAAGCCATGGCTGCGCGTGGCGAAGAGGACATCATCGAACGTCTGGCGGATTTGCGCGCCGCTGCTGAACGGGCGCTGGCTTAAACCCTGATTAGCCCGCCTGATTTGCTCTTCTGCAAACCAACGGTTGCCCTACCCAACATGGAAAATTGGGCGGCTCTTTTGTAAGCTTTGCGTTAGTGGCGAATTGCGTTCGCGCCGTTCGCCCTTTGCTAAGACTCTTAAGGAGCAAAGGTAATCTATATGCCAACAGTGAACCGTTCTTCGCAGCGCGCGTTCAAGGCTGGAATGTTTGTCTTGGCCGCCGCGCTCGCCATGACATTGGTTCTACTCGGTCAGTTCTCAGCTGCCCCCGCTCAAGCACAAGCTGAACCGACGTTTACCCCGGCTGACCAGTTGACCCGTGCATTTGAAGCTGTGCGTGCTGCGCTGGAAGATCGTTTTAACGCCACCCTGCGCCCGGTAGCAAGTTATACATGGGAACAGATGGAATTTGTCAATGGGATTGACGACTGTACCACCAACGTTGAAACGCCGCGTCCTCTCTACTACGGATGGCGTTTCGTCCTGACCGGTTTTGATGGTCGCCAGTACGAAGGTCGCTCCAGCTTTGACTCGACGATTGTCACAACCTGTGACGAAGTGACTGCCGGCGCGCCTGCCCCTGCGTCATCGGGTAGCGCCCTCCCTGCGCCAGTGGCAGGTTCGGCAATGGTGGGTGGTTTTGAACTGGGCGGTCATGCGCTCGAACTGAACGCCAATACCGTCAGCCTCATGAATCGCGCCGGAATGAACTGGGTGAAGATGCAGGACGAGTATCACCTCGGTCAAGACCCGCCGTTGCCGGTATCATCAACAATGCGCACGCGCAGGGTTTCAAGGTCTTAGTCGGTATCCCCGGCGAACCCACCGAGATGGCTGATTTCAACAGTTATATCAGTAGCTATGCCAACTTTGTAGCTGGCGTGGCTGCCCTGGGCGCAGATGCTATCGAAGTTTGGAACGAACCCAACATTGACCGCGAATGGCCGGTGGGCAGCATCAATGGTGCAAATTACACCCAGCTTCTGGCTGCTTCCTATAACGCCATCAAGAGCCGCAGCCCCAATACTATCGTGATCAGCGGCGCGCCCGCCCCAACCGGCTTCTTCGGCGCGGCAGGCTGTACCGCCAATGGCTGCAATGACGACGTGTTTATGCAGCAAATGGCTGCCGCAGGCGCTGCTCAATACATGGACTGCGTTGGTTTACACTACAACGAAGGCATCGTTTCACCGAACGCCACCGGTGGTGACTCGCGTGGTAGCTATCCCACCTACTTCTTCGGCTCAATGCTGAATCGTGGCTATGCTCCTTTCGGCGGCGTGCCCGTATGCTTCACTGAACTCGGCTTCCTCAGCCCGCAGGGCTTTGCAGATCCACTGCCCGCTTCGTTCGCATGGGCGCAGAATACTACCGTTGCCCAGCATGCACAATGGCTCGCTGAAGCCGCCGTCGCCGCCGCGAATAGTGGTCGCGTGCGTTTGATGATTGTGTGGAATGTAGACTTCCCGTTCTGGGGTTCAGACCCTGCCGGTGGCTATGCCATGTTCCGCCCGGATCACTCTTGCCCTGCGTGTGATTCGCTCGGCGCAGTAATGCAGTAATACGCTGTCCATCGCGCAAAATAAGTAATCTAACGTAGGGGTGCACATGCTGCGCCCCTACGTTTTTCATTAGCAGTTCGCTATAGTGTGTTCTCCTGACAAATCACAGATTTATGCGTTGTATCTAAAGGATTTCTGATGAAACACCGGTGGCTTATATTGGCTGTTCTCTCGCTGCTCATCATCGTTACTTCAGTCAATGCGCAGTCGCCATCTGATCCTTCTCGCGTGTTTGGTGTTGTAGAGGGCTACTACCGTCCCGGTGATGCTGCCGGGCTTGGTGCAAGCTGGGATCGAATCATCTTCAATTGGAACCGTTTTCAGCCCAACGGCCCTGAAGAATTTGATGCCTCCAGCATCCCCGATAGCTTTTTAGGCGATGCGGCGGCAGCCAATCGCCAGATCGTCGGACTGATCAAAAGCACCCCGCATTGGGCATCGGCAAGTGGCACGCCAGCCGGTGTGCCGCTTGGGTTGGAACTTCCATTTGATGACCCCGGTAACTTATTCGGCGCTTTTGTGCGCCGTCTGGTTGAATATTATGCCCCGCGCGGGGTGCATCACTGGGTGATCTGGAATGAGCCAGACATTCGCCCCGGCGAAGGCAGCGTTGAGTTTGAAGGTGAACTCGAAGATTATGCCCGCCTTCTTCAAACCGCCTATCGCGCTGTCAAAGCAGTTGACCCTTCCGCTCAGGTGCAGATCGCAGGGCTAACATGGTGGTACGATGTCAATCACTACCGCGAACCATATCTGGCAAGGTTATTGCAATTGCTTAATCGCGACGGGCAATCTCGCGCCAACAACTTCTTTTTCGATGGCATTTCCCTGCACATCTACTTCACCACATCATCAGTACGTGAAATTCTCGATGCCAATCAGCGCATCTTGCGCGCATTTGGGCTTGGTGCAAAAGACATCTGGTTGAGCGAGTTCAATGCCAGCCCCCGCCGCGATCCTGCTGCCGCTATAGGTTCGCCTTTTCAAGTCTCGCTGGAACAGCAGGCGGATTTTGTGGTGCAAGCCGCCGCCCTCGCCCTCGCCGAAGGTGTAGACCGTATGGCTGTATATCGCCTGTGGGACAATGACTTTGTTCCCGGTCAAACCGAGCCGTGGGGATTGCT
>CAZBPB010000055.1:0-6292 GCA_964493565.1 uncultured Pleurocapsa sp.
GGTTTCAACGTCCAGCGCGCTGGAGAGATCATCGAATACGAACAGCTCAGTTTGGCGGTAAAACATGCGCGCTGCCGCCGTTCGTTGAACTTGCCCCCCGGAAAGTTTAACGCCCCGCGCTCCAACCATCGTGTCCAGCCCATCGCTCAGTATTTGAACATCTGGCGCTAATACCGCGCGTTGTACTGACGTATCAAGGCGCGCCTGTTCGTCACGCACGCCCAGCACGATATTTTCGCGCAGCGTGCCGTTAAAAAGATGTGGCGTTTGTGGCGTATAGGCAGTATGTGGGGGTGGCATGAACTGATCAGGCCGTGCAATCCGCTGCCCATTCCAGAAAATATCCCCGTTTTGATGGGGAAGTAGTCCCAGCAGCGCCCGCAGCAGCGTGGTTTTTCCGGCGCCTACCCGCCCGACGATCACCGTGAAGCTGCCTCCCGCAGCCTGAAATGAAATGTCCTCAATTCCGTGTTCGCTTCCGGGGTGCTGGTAGGTCAGCCCGGTGATGGTGAGCGACTCTAATGGCGTGAACGTATCGCTCGCCGCAGGTTGATCATCGTCGGCTGCCGGCTTGCTAAAATCAATCTGGCGTGACTGTGTGAGCTTGCTTTCGTCAATAGCGTCATCTGGCGTCATGTGCGTCATGCGCTCAATGGAAATTCCTACCTGCCGGTAGCGGGTTAACGCGCTGCTGAACATGCCGATCACAAAGCTCATATTGTCGAGGTAATAGACGAACAGCGCCAGATCGCCAACGCTGAACGTCCCCTCGCGTATCATCTGCCCTCCCACCAGCAGGATCAAGCCAGTAGATACGCTGATCGAATTGAATGAGAAGGCTTGAAGCATCTCGCTGAATAATCGTTCGCGAATCGCCGCGTGTGCGCGGCTGCTGTTCAACGCCCGGAATTTACGGCTCATCGCCGCTTCGGCAGCATTCACCTGTACAGCTTGCGCTGCGCCAAAAGCCTCGCCAATGAAGCTGTTGATCTGCCCCGTCGCTTGCCGCGTGCTGCGACGGTAATTCTGGATGCGCCCTGAAGCTCGCGTGGTCAGTACCCCGATCAGCACAAACGGCACCAGTCCCACCAGCGCGATGAGCACATTGATTTGCAGCATTGAAATTACAGCGACAGCAGCAAACACCGCTGTCCCCAATGTGTTTGCCACAAAATCAAGGTAGATCTGTACCTCGTTTACATCTCCAACCAGACGGCTTACTGCTTCTCCCGATGAGCCAGACAATGCGCGTGCGCCCGGCTGCTGGAAGATGTGCGCCAGTAAATTCCAGCGCATCAGGGTTGAGATTGCCGCTCTGTATAGCGCAGCCGTCATAAATGCCGCAAAGCCAACCAGATTGCGCCCGAAGCGCGCCAGAATTAACAGCCCCACAATGCTCCAGATGGTCACGCCGGGCTGTGCAGTTCCCTCAATCAGGTCAAAATAGGCGCGAATCAGCAGCGCCTGTACCTGTATGAACAGCATGAACACAATCCACGCCGCCAGATTGCCCGTCCACAGCAGCGGGCGAAAACGCACCAGCGCCTTCAGAACGCCCCACGTTGATAGTCCGGGGCGCTTTGGTTGTGATGTACCCGTCGGATTCGCCGTTGTAGTTGTCATGCCAGCGCCTCATCCCCGATCTGGAGCAGGTGGAAATAACGGGATGTCGGATCTTGCTCTAATACCTTCCGTTCCCCGAACTCAACCACCTCCCCTGAGTCTAGAATCAAAACCTGATCCACGCGTCGCAGCGTCGCCAGCCGGTGTGCAATGATCACCCCCGTACATGGCGTCAGCAGATGATCCAGCGCCCGGCTCACCTGTGCTTCCGTCGCCGGGTCAAGGCGCGACGATGCTTCGTCAAGGATGACCAGATCGGGCTGCCGCAAAAATGCGCGCGCGCAGGCCAGCAGTTGGCCTTCGCCGGCGGAAAGGCTGCGCCCGCCAGCTTCCAGCCGGGTATTCAGTCCATCCGGCATCCGTCGCAGCCAGTTCCCCAATTCCAGCCGTTCCAACGCCTCAAGAATGCGCGCATCCTCAATTTCGTCGCGAAAAAACGTCAGGTTGTCGCGAATGCTGCCGTCAAAAAGCTGCACGTCCTGTGTCACGGTTGCAATTCGTTGGCGCGCTTCCTCTGAAGTCACATGCTTCAGATCAATCCCGTTCAACGTAATCTGTCCCGCTTGCGGCAGATACAGCCGCAAAATCAGGCGCGCAATCGTGGTCTTGCCGCTGCCCGTTCGCCCCACCAGCCCCAGCTTTTTCCCCGCTGCCAGCCTGAAGGTCACGTCTTGAAGTGTGGGGGTGTCTGCGCGGTAGTTGAAGTTCACATGCGAAAAACCTACGCCTAGCGATCCCGGCGGAATGGCCTGTGTTTGTTCGCTCTCAGGTTCGGGCGTTTGCGATTGCGCGGCGAACAATTCATGCACCCGCTCTACGCTGGCGCCGATGGTTTGCAGATTCTCCACCCGCTGCGAAAGTTCATTTAACGGGCGGTTCAGCAGTACCATGTAATTCATGATCAGGTACACCACGCCAACTGTGATCAGCGCGTTGGTGTACAGAAAATAGCCGCTCAAAAATGCTACGACATAACCCAGCGTTACGATTAAACCTATTACCGCGCCAAGCAGCGCCTGTGATTGCGCAAAGCGCATCATCTGCTGGCGAATGATTCCTTGCAGATACAGCAGCCCGTGAATCGCGTAGCCTGTTGCGCCGTTCGCCCGTAGGTCTTCAATCCCTGAGAGCTGGTCTGCGAAGAAGCCGCTCAGTTGCGCGACTGCTTCCTGATACGCCTTTTGTGGAGAAATCGCAATATTGCGAAAGCGGTAAAGCATCAAAAACGAGAATACCGTATACAGCGTGAACACAGCGCCAATGCGCCAGTCTTCCAGAAACAGCGCTGCCAGAATGCCGATGGTCAGCACCAGACTGCCGATGATCCGGATGAAAAATTGTGAGAAGAAATCTGCTAGCTGCGAAACGTCGCTGTCAATCCGCTCGATCAATGTTCCCGGTGGCATGCCACCATGAAAGTTCATATCCAGATGCAGCGCATGGTCAAATAAGTCACTGCGAAGCTGGTTTGTCGCTGTCCAGCCCACCTGCTCCCCAACATACGTTGCCAGTACCGAAACCACCTGCTGGAACAGCGTTAGCCCGATGAAGGCCACCGCCATGATCACCAGCAGCGAGCCGTCGTCGTCCAGCGGAGCATCTGGCGCGCCAGTCGCGGTATCAATCATGACTCGCGTGAATTGCGGCACGATCAGCTGCAGCAAAATGCCGCCGCCAAGCAGGAATGCCAGCAGCGCAAACCGTCGGCGCTGGTGTGTTGATCGTAAATAACGCCCTAGCAGCTCAAAATAACTACGCAGTGAGGTGTTCACAGAAAATCCTTAGAAGCCACCTGAATGCTCAAAAAACCGCCTGTAAACCGTTCGCATCTCCCCGCTTGCGTGGAAACGGGGGAGGGCTGTAAAGACAAACACACCGCCGCTTTAACCGTATCCAATTCTGGGTTAGAATCAATGTCGTTACGCTTGCAAAATGGGATGTTTTATTTCATGAGTGACCGACGATTGACCGATACTATTATGGTGCATCTGCGTGAGATTGCCGCCATTGGCCCTCGCCCGTCGGCTGGCGAAGGCGAACGGCAAGCCGCGCGTTATGTGCGTGAACAACTGGATGCGATGGGGCTGTCAGATATCCGTGAACAATCCTTCGTCGCGCCATCAACATCAGGCTGGAAGACCATACCCCCTGCTGCGCTGTTGGCGCTGGGTTCAATGCTTGCCGGCGGCGACCGTATGTCGAAATTTTTGGGCGGCTTTACCACCTTGCTCGGCCTCTGGACGCAGCGTGAAGCCCAATCAGCAAATCCGGTTATTCCCGTCTTTTCAGAGATGAATGACAGTCAGAACGTGATCGCCAAAATTCGCTCCTCCGGCGAAACCCGTCACACGCTCTACCTGATCGCCCATCTGGATACTGACCGTCAGCGGTTGACCGCGCTGCCTCCGCTGTCACCAGTCTTCCGCTTATTGAACACGGTTGCCATCACCCTGAACCTGATTTCAGCCGTCTCCATGCTCTGGGACTCGCTGATCGGTGTTCGCGGTGCAAATCGCGTGCAGCGCATGGCGCAGGCGGTTAATATGGGGCAGCTTGCGCTCCATCTACTCGAAGAACAGTCTCAGCCTTACGTAGATGGCGCGAACGACAATGCCAGCGGCGTTGGCGCATTGTTGGCGCTTGCAGACAGCCTCAAAGCTGATCCGCTGGAACATACCGAAGTAGTGCTGCTCTTCACCGGCGCGCAGGAAACCTTCAACGACGGCATTCAGGTCTATCTGGATCGTTTCGCGCCATCGCGTGATCTCAGCACTTTCATTGACATTGACTCGGTAGGCGCGGGGGATGTGGCGTATGTCACCCGTCAGGGGTTGAGTCCGTTTGCCGATACCCGCCCCACGCCGCATATCACCGCGCTTGCCGCCGCCACCGCCCGTAAGCACCCTGAACTTCAGGTGATCGGACGCGAACAGACCACGATCAACGCCGTGATCAACCTCGTCCGGCAGGGATATGAAGCGGTTGGCGTAACCGCAGTTGGCAGTGATGGCACGCCCCCGCATCGCCACCAGATCAGTGATGAACTGGTGAATATTGAGCCAGAAACGCCAACAAAAGCCGTAGAATATATACTGGCGCTGGCGCGTGAAGTTGATGCTAACTTCGCCAGCTAAGCCCGGCTAAGTTTTTGGTCTTTCCTCCCCTCTCTGTGCACGGAGAGGGGACTGAGGGGTGAGGTTGCACGTGGGGGACTTAAAAGATCGCTGTTTTCTAACCAGATTCGTGCCAAAGAAATACGAACAATTGTTCTAATTTGTGGTACACTGTTCATCCTGTTGGTAAAAGCAAAGGCAGTCCGCCATGTCTACCAAGGCCGCCCATGAATTTGATGCCATTTTTGCGCAGGATGATGCGCTGTCCCGCCGTATCGGTGTTGTTGTTGGCGGATCGCTCAGCAAAGGGCTGTCCGTCAAGCTCGATCACGGTCAGAATGTCGAAGACTTAGCTGTTGGTCGCTATGTCGTCGTGCATGGTCAAAAGCAGCGTTTCTTCTGCATGATCACCGATGTGGTGCTGGATAACACCAATCCTGATATTCAAAGCGACCCGCCGGATATCGCCAATCCTTTTTTGCGTGACGTGTATATCGGCACCGCCGCCTATGGCAAAATCAGCGTTCAGCCCATGCTCTCGATTGATGCCGATGAAACAGGCGCGCCTGCGCCGCGTCCGGTCAAGACCATTCCCGGCCATTTCATGAACGTCATGAACGCCACTGTGGCTGATGTCAATGCGGTCTTTGGCGAAGAAGACTCCGATCATTTCAACGTTGGTACGCCCCTTGAACTGGAGCGCGTCAACATCAACCTTGATCTTAGCCGTCTGGTTGAGCGTTCAATTGGCGTGTTCGGAAAAAGCGGTACCGGCAAAAGCTTTCTCACCCGTATGCTCTTGGCTGGCGTTATCGCCCACAACAAAGCAAGCTGCCTGATTTTTGACATGCACAGTGACTACGGTGGGCAGGTCAAAACTGAGAATCAGGGGCAGCCGCAGGCCAAAGGCTTGGCCGATTTGCTAGGACGCGCCAAAGTCGCCATTTGCACCCTCGATCCCGATTCCGCCCGCAATCGCGGCGTGAATCCGGATATGGAAGTCAAACTGCCCTACAGCGCCATCGAGCCTGAAGACCTCGCCATGCTCAGCGACACCATGAATCTCTCTGATGCCATGATAGATGCCGCCTATATGCTGCACAAGCGTTGGGGTGAAAACTGGATTCTGCGGCTGATCGAGGCTGAAGAACCGGATTTTGAAGAAATTGAGGCCAAGACCAACGCTCGCGCCGGAACCCTTAAAGCGTTACAGCGGCGTGTGCAGCGTTTTGAGCGTTGGGACTTCCTTACGCCTGAAGCCGCCGAAGACAGCATCGAACTCATCATGCACATGCTCCAGCAAGGACGCAGCGTAGTGCTGGAATTTGGCAAATTCGGGCGATCCTTAGAAGCCTATATTCTGGTCGCCAATTATCTCACGCGCCGCATCCATGAGCAGTATGTGGATCGCATGGAGCGCGCTTTAGGCAACAACTCTGAAGAACCCAAACAGCTTTTGATCGTGATCGAAGAAGCCCATAAATTCCTCGATCCGCATATTGCCGATCAAACGATCTTTGGCATCATTGCCCGCGAGATGCGCAAATTTAACGTCA